>NZ_CP061336.1:0-300000 GCF_005473905.2 Ruminiclostridium herbifermentans | reverse complement strand
AAATCGTATGCTTGCAACTCCCAAATCCTTTAATAAATTAGCAATACTAATAATAAATGTTATATCAGCCCGAGAAGCATCCTCTAATCCTACTGTAACTGTATAACCTTTATCCAATGCATAACTAACGCACTCCTGTAAATTTTTTTGCAGCCAAATCTTGTTTTTCTTAAGCTTAGAATAAATATGTACATAGGATATCGGTGCACTTATATGGATAATATCAGGACGACAATCAAAGGAATGCTCTATATCTTCTTTTTTCATCCTATTCCAAGTTGATATCTTTGCATTTATTCTCTTATCTATAATTTCACAAATGGCAGTTTTTTCGTACTTTCCCATTGCCGGAACTCCAGCCTCAATTTGATATATACCTGCTTTATCCATTAGCTGAGCAAGCATTACTTTTTCATCTATGTTAAATGCAAAGCCTGGGCTTTGTTCTCCGTCACGAAGGGTTGTATCTATCAGATATTTTTTTTCCTTCATAGCGAGTCCAACCTCCGCAAAATGTATTTATTGACTTCGTCGATACTAAATATTATATTATTCAGCAAGCTTTTCTCATACAACTAATTCCTACAATTATTTCTAACCCAACCTAGAATAGCAAGTCCAACTATGTTCAAATTTACTAATGGCTTTCTATCAGTAAACTAACTTATTTTATAAAATTAATTTAACTTTTCATTTTGATAATGCAACCATACCTGATATAGCTAAGACTTAAGCAGTATATTCACTGCAATGCTTGAGTTTATTGAAATTTTCTGCAATTGCTACGAATTCCTGGTCAGATATACTTCTTTTTAATCGAATGCTCTCTAGTTGTACAATCTCTAATAGTTCTGTAATCTTATCTTGCGGAAATGCTATATTATACTCATTTAATTTTATTTCAATTGCTGTACTGCCTGAATGTTTTCCAATGACGATTTTTCTGTTCATACCTACAATCGATGGTTCAAAGGGTTCATAGTTTGAACCGTTTTTATAAATGCCATCAACATGAATTCCCGATTCAACCTCAAAAATACCACTGCCTATTACAGCCTTATTCTTATAAATTCTTTTACCAGTTATTTGTTCATATAAGCTTTTTATTTGTACAAGCACAGACAAATCTAAATTGGGCTTATGGCGTTTAGTAATACGAAGTGCCATTATAACCTCTTCTAATGCGGCAAAGCCTCCGCTTCCAGCAAAACTAACTGCAATATTATTCCCTCCATTTAGTATCCATTCAATAGCTAAAGCAGTAGCACAATAACAGCTATTTTGAGGACATAGTTCAATCATTTCGGATTTCAACTTTTTTATTTTATTGAAAGCAGATAAATAATCATGCTGCATTAAATCATCTAGTCCAACAATTCTAATATTGCTATATTCAGAGAATTTGCTCATCATATTAATTTCTCTGACATCATTTATTTGAATTTCAGAAATTGTATCAGATTGTGTAAAGAGTCCACTATGCCTGCAAATATATTTTTTAAAGCCCGGATAATACTTTACCTCTGTAGGGTCCTGAACTCTCAAAACAGTCATGCTTTTGTCTACTTTTTCTTTTAGCCTTTCAAATAAAGGAACATTAATTTCTATAAAATTTATACCTGTTTTACATAGCAATAGGTATAACTCTATAACCTTATCATCTTGATAAGCCTCATTGTCCAGAGTACATAGGGTAATATCTGTAATTTTTATCATACTAATCCCCCCCAGTTTAGGTATAAATTTTATATTAATGCAACATCTTAATTCTCATGCTTTTCAAGCTTTTCGAGTTAATGACCTCCACATAAACCTTCGGCAGAAAATTATAGCGATACTATCGTGGAAGACAAACCTCTTCTTATGAGAGATATGCAACATAGACATATAAAATTACTCATATAAGTAACTCTTTTACCTTTTCTCCTCCAACTAAATGACTTTCTACTATAGTCTCAACATCATCCTCTGTTACATTTCCATACCAAGTACCCTCAGGATATATAACAACAACAGGACCTTTGTCACAGATGCCGAAGCAACCTGTATTAGTGACCATTACTTCACCGGATAAATCTTTATCATCAATTTCTTCCATAAATCTTTGTACTAAATCCACGCTCCCCTTTGAATGGCAAAAGCCTTTTTGGGTTCCATTTATTCTGCAACTTGTACAGACGAATACATGATATTTTGGGTTCACCATAATTTCTACTCTCCTTTATATTTTAATTTTTTATATGTATGCTGCTGCCATCATCCACTTTCTATAAATATGGGATAAACAATGTCACCATTCTTAATGTCAATTTTGTGGGGAATGATGAGAACAGTTAAATAAATTTAATTAAACAAAAAGCTTTTCAGCTGCCTGTTTAACTGCTTCCTCTATTCTGTCATAAGTAGTGAAGGTCTCTATAGACTTTTCCTTTAGCTTTTGCTTAGGTGCTTCACCAATTCTCATAGCCAAAACTCCATTGCAGTCCTTTACTGTGTCAAGAATAGCCTCCATTTTACCTTCTTTATTACCGCCGCCCATTCCATCACAGCCTTCGGAGCCATCACAGTACTTAGTGACACTTCTCCTTTCTTTAAAGCGTATGCTTTTATTCTTGTACTCATATATGTAAAAGTCACTTGCATGACCGAAATGTTGGTCAACCAGTACCCCACTTTTCGATGAAACTGCAAATAATAAGGTATTTTCTTCTTTTGCAGGTTCTTCTGCCACCTTATTTTTATTTCCAGTGCATCCTCTGAAGTTAATAGATTGGTCGTTGTCAAGTGTTCCAATCGCATCAGCTCTGCATTGATGGCAATGATACATTTGTTTCAGCGTAGACTCACAGCGTTTTCTCATACTCATAATTTCTCTATTACTTACTAATGGAATATTTTCAAATTCGCTTCCTTCCACAGGAATTAGCTGCATAATATTTGTAATTTCACAGCCTAGTTCTTTTGCCTTTTCTACAACAACAGGGATATGATACTCATTAATTCCCTTTAGCATTACTATATTTACCTTGCAGATGACTCCAAGCGAAGTCAATCTCTTAATTCCTGCCAGCTGATTTGCCATAAGAATAGCTGCTCCAACTTCCCCGAAATATCTGTGTCCCATGTAATCAACATGCTTATATATCTTTGCTCCAATAGTAGTGTTTACTGCATTCATTGTAACTGTAACATGTGATACTCCTAAGTCTGCCAATTCATCTGCATACAGCGGAAGCAACAGTCCGTTTGTTGATATACAAAAAGTTATGCTTGGATCTTCTTTTTTAATTAAGCTTAAAGTTTTCTTTGTGTTTTCAAAATCAGCTAACGAGTCTCCCGGGCCTGCAATTCCAACCACCTTGATGTTAGGCAGTTTTTCCTTAACTAGCTTAAACTTTTCACAAGCTTCCTCTGGAGTCAAAACTTCTGTTGTAACTCCTGGCCTGCTTTCATTAGGGCAGTCGTACTTCCTGACACAATAATTGCATTGTATATTACATTTTGGTGCTACAGGCAGGTGCATTCTTGCATATTTGCTGCCGCAGCCATTAAAACAAGGATGTGTTTGAGTCTTTTTTTCATTAGCTGCTCTATTATCTACTTTATTCATAATCACAACATCCCTTTCAGTATTATTTATCTTTGCTTCATCAATAAGATTTTGATTTTTCTCTGTATAATAATTGTTGTACATTTTACTTCTAAAGCTGTGCTCTTTTTGGCTTAGCAAATTATTTGTAAGCCTATCTAGTAATACTAGTGAACCATCATATCCCAGCGTTCTTACCCGTTGGCCTCCAACCTGATCATGAATTGGGAATGCACATCTAACAAGTGGAATCTTTAGCTTTTCCTCAAGTCTTCTTCCGTCTGAACTGCCAATCATTAAATTGGCTTTTAATTCAACTGCATATTTTTCAATAGTATCAAAATCACAATTATCTAAAATTTCAAATCTATCCAAATAGAGAAAATCTGCAATCGCTTGTATTTCCGGTTCCAGTCTATCTTTTAAGCTGCTGCATTTTGCACCTGTTGCTGCTAGAACTGGCATAATGCCATTTTCAACACATAAACGAGTTATAGAATATACAAAATCAGGTTCTCCATAAATAATGGCTCTTCCCTCTGCATTATATTTATGGGAATCAATCATAGCATCCATGTATCGGCCACGTTCTTTAATCATTTCCTCCGATTTAACTCCGCCAGCCTTTACCAATACATTTATTAAAGCATCGGTATCACGTAGTCCAACTGGTAAATTGCATCTAACAAAAGGCACCCCATAAACCTCATATAAATACTGTGCTGGAGAATTATGCTTACTTGTAAAGGTTGAAAGTTCAATTGTAAGCTTTGCTCCACCCATCATTGATATATCTTCAAGGGATGTTCCGCCCTCCGGCAATCTATTATAAAATTCTGTATGCTGACCATCCAAATTATCCGAAATATCAGGGAGCAATATGTAATCAATCTTCATTGAATCCAGCAATGCTTTTAAATATCTTGTGTCTGCAGGTGATATCATACCTGTAATAATATTTACCTTATTGTTTTTTTCCGGCAACATTTCTACACTCTCTACAATAGCTCTCAACGCTATAAAAAATCCTTCATACTGGGTTTCTGAATAGCCCATAGAAACTACAGGTATAAATTTTACAGTGTTGTCAGGATGGAGTTTATTAAAATTATTGAGTATTCTTGGTACATCCTCACCAATTGTTTCTGCAAGGCAAGTAGTTGCTATTCCAATTACTTCAGGCTTATATAATTCAATTAAATTTTCTAAACCCTTTATTAAATTGCTCTCACCACCAAAAACAGTGCCATTCTCTGTCAAGGATGAAGAAGCGATATCTACAGGCTCATTATAGTGTGTAGCCATGTGACGTCTGATATATGTGCTGCAGCCCTGTGAGCCGTGAAGTATTGACATACAATTTTTTATACCATAAAAGGCGCTTACAATCCCCATTGGCATGCACATTTTGCAGGGATTTACACTTAAATTAACTAAATTTTTACTCATGTTAACCTCCTCCCTAATCTGAGCACAAACATTCTCTGCAACCATCATCAGATTAATCTCCCTATGCTTTTGTCTGTCTTATTTATAATTGCTGCCAGATCCTATACATAGTGTTTACAGTATGCCTGTACATTCGATTTTTCATTATTTTTGAGTTTTCACATATTCCCATACTGGACTGTTTAAAGAGAGATTGATTTCCTTTGTAAAGTTTATTACTCCATCATATCCTGCAAGTGCATGCTTTCTTTCGTGATTATGATCACAAAAAGCTATTCCCAGCTTATATGCTAAAGGTCTCTCTTTAACTCCCCCCACCAATATGTTTGCACCCTTCGCCTTCATAAAGGTTTCCAGTTCAGCCGGATTAGTATCATCTAAAATCACCGTATTTTCTCCAACCAAGCTTGCAATTATCTCGTAATCTTCTTTTTTTCCTGTTTGGGTTCCTACAACTACTGTTTCAATCCCCAATTCATTAAATTGTCTAATAAGAGAAATGGCTTTAAAGCCTCCTCCAACATAAATCGCAGCTTTTTTACCTTCAAAATTCTTTCTATATTTATCTAAAAAACCTTTCAGTTTATTTGTTTCAGTACTAGTAAATTGCTTAGCCTTTTCAATATTTTCCTCAGTGCCAATAGCTTCTGCTATACGTATCAAGGATGCAGAGGTATCTTCTACACCAAAGAAGCTGACCTTGATAAAAGGAATACCCATTTCTTCTTCCATTTTTTTTGCTAAGTAAGTCATTGAACCAGCACACTGTACCAAATTTAATTGTGCAGCCGGTGCTTTAATCAAGGTCTCATAACATGCATCTCCTGTAATGGTTGATACTACAGGAATGCCAATTTGCTTTAAATAATTTTTTAATATCCACATCTCTCCAGCAAGGTTGAAATCTCCCAGAATATTTACACCTCTAACCTTTGCTTGATTTTTATGAGGCTCTATAAGCTGTAATAATGCATTACAAGCCATTTTATAGCCATATGATTTATTGCCCGAAAATCCTGGAGATTTTACAGAAATAACCCTAGTACCATGTTTTTTCTCTGCCTGCTTACAGACTGCATCCACATCATCACCTATAACTCCTACAATGCAAGTAGAATATATAAATATTAATTTAGGATTATGTTTTTCTATGACCTCTTCAATTGCTGCTGCTAGCTTCTTTTCTCCGCCAAAAACAATATCTTTGTCACTTAAATCTGTTGAAAAGCTATTTCTGTATAAATCACTTCCACTAGTTAAACTACCACGAATATCCCAAGTATAGCTTGCACATCCAATAGGGCCATGAACAATATGGAAGGCATCTGTAATGGGATTTAGCACAACTCTTGCTCCACAATATACACAGGCTCTTTGGCTTACCGTACCCGATAGGCTATCACTATCACATTTGATGCCTATTGCAGCAGAACTACTGCTTTTTTCTCTTCCCCCATTAATAATAAAAGCCTTTCTTTCATCTAAAATTGTTGCTCCCATCTTCTTAGCCCCCTTTAAGCAAAAAGCTGTAACACAGAAATCCCTGTGCTACAGCTTCATTGCTGATAATCTATTACTCTACATAACCATTTCAAAATCTTCATCTGAACAAGTCCTATCTTGTCTTTCCATTAATGCCTCTGAAATCTTCTCTACTAATCTCAATGCCCCTTTGTAGCCTACTATTGGAAAATACGAATGTGCATATCTATCCAATATAGGGAAACCTACTCGAACAAAAGGAATATCTTCAACTCTTGCAATTGATTTTCCATAAGATGTTCCTATCATTAAATCAACCTTTTCATTCTTAATCCATTGATGCAATTCAAACAGGTCTCCTGCTGCTTTTGCAGTACAGCCTTCAACTCCGTACTGTTCGAATATTTTTTCTGCTAGCCTTACAAAATTATCTCCTGGTGTTCCTGTTAAAACGTACTTAGGAATCATACCCATTTCAAGCACCATTCGAGTTAATCCAAGTACAGTATCAGGATCTCCGAATATTGCTACTGTTTTATTGTAAAAGTAAGCATGAGCATCAAGCATTATATCTACCAACTGTCCACGTTCTTCTTCTAGTTCATAAGGAACCTCTTCATTTGATAATTGAGCTAATTCCATAACAAACCTATCTGTAGCTTCTATTCCAATAGGAAGTGGAAGCAGTGTATAAGGCACCTTACATTTTCTTTCTAAAAGGCTGGCAGGTTCTTCACTTGTAAGTTCACCCAACGCTAAAACCATTTTGCAATCTCCTAATCCAACAATTTCAGGAATACGAGTACCACCCTTTGGATACATTGAATAATCACCTGTCATTGGGACATCCATTACTCCGCTCTGATCAGGGAACATTGTAAATGGAACCTTCATATAATTTGCAATTTTCTTCAATTCTTTAATATCTCCTGGGTTAACAAATCCAGGAAAGATTGCAGTTTTACCATTAGACTTACCTGTAGATTTAGAAAGATAATTAATAAAGCCTGCCATCATATTGTAAAAACCAAATATATGAGAACCTACGTAACTAGGTGTATTTGCATGTATTACCAGCTTACCCTCAGGAACATCCATTTCTTGAATATATGCATTTAAGTCGTCTCCAATGGTTTCACTAAGGCATGTGGTGTGTACAGCAATAATGTCTGGATTATATATATCAAAAACATTCTTTACACCTGTTCTAAGGTTACTGCCTCCACCAAATACTGATGCTCCCTCTGTAAATGAACTTGTAGAAGCAATTGCTGGCTCCTTGAAATGTCTTGTCAAAAAGGTTCTATGATATGAAACGCAGCCTTGTGAACCATGACTATGAGGCATACATTTGTGTACTCCAAGTGCTGCATATATTGCACCAACAGGCTGACAAGTTTTACATGGGTTTACTCTAAGTGCACTACGTTCTGAAATCTCTTTTTTAGTTAAATTCAGCATTATTCCTCACCTCCTACTAATTTAGCCTTAAGTGTTGATTTATTTTTCCAGGGTGGTGTTACCAATCCCCATGCTGGAGTATAAAGTCCCATCGTTACATCTCTGGCAAAATTAATTGCTCCGTTGAATCCTGCATATGGCCCACTATAATCATAGGAGTGCAACTGTTTTGAATATACCCCTGCTTTTTGAAGAACATATTTGTCCTTGATACCTGAGAAAAACATATCTGGTTTAAGCAGTTTGACAAACTCTTCAGTTTCAAAGTGGTTCAAGTCGTCTACAACTATACTGTTATCATCCATTGTTTTAATCATTCCGCCATATTGCTCTAAAGGTATCTTTGTCTTTAATTCCTCGTATTGCTCCTCTGTCAGATATGCATGGTACTTCTGCTCATCCTTAGTAACCTCAAGATGTTCAATATTCTTACTATCAGCATCTTCCTTTATTGTTGGAATAACCTCTCTGCCCTCATAATCATCTCTATGAGCAAACTCATACCCTGCAAGTACTGTTTTAACCCCAAAATCTGCCAACAAATTTTGATAATGATGTGAACGGGAACCACCAACATAAATTGCAGCTGTTTTGCCTTTTAATTTAGAGTAATAATATTCTTTTTCCTCTGCTATATTTGCAAGTTCATCAGCTATAACCGCTTCTGTTCTTTCCATAAGCTCCTTATCACCGAAATATGTTGCCATATCCCTTAGAGATTGTTTAATTGCATCTAGACCTATAAAGTTTACTTTTATCCAGTCAACTCCATATTTCGTTTTCATCATCTCAGCTATGTAGTTAATTGAACGATGACATTGTACTATATTCAAATTTGCCATATGGGCATTTTTCATTGTTTCATAGCTTCCGTTACCGGTAAAAATAGTTATTATTTCATATCCAATTCTCTTTAGAATTCTTTCAACTTCCCATCCATCTCCGCCGATGTTATATTCTCCAAGAATATTAATAGTAAACTTTTTGGTAGGTTCTGCATCTCCTGTACCAATAACTTTTTTCATTAAAGTATTGTTAGCAATATGATGGCCACCACTCTGGCTTACTCCCTTATATCCTTCACAACTGAACGCCATACAGGATATACCATATTCCCTTTCCGTCTCAGCAGCCACTGCATGAATATCATCACCTATTAGACCAACAGGACAAGTAGAGCAAATCATTATACATTTTGGATTAAATATCTCTATTGCCTCTTTTATTGCTTGCCTTAGCTTTTTCTCTCCGCCAAATACAATATCTGACTCCTGTAAATCTGTTGAAAAACAGTACTCAATAAAGTTTCTGCCATCCTGAGGTTTTGCCTTATTTCTTCTGGTTCCCCAAGAGTAAAAGCCACAGCCAATAGGTCCATGCGTTAGTACTAAAACGTCCTTCAGGGGGCCGAGTACAACACCCTTACATCCTGCATAGCAGCATCCTCTATTAGTCATAATTCCGGGAATACTTCTGGTGTTTGCAGCAATTGGCTGCTGCTTAGTTTCTTCATTAATCTCTATAATATGCTCTTTTCGATTTTTATAAACCTTTGCCCCATATTTATCCAATACAATATTTCTTACATTCATTTGTCTCACCCCCAATATTTTATAGTATGTTCTCACCGGTTCTAACCTTGTAGGTTTCTTCTATTGGAAGAACAAATATTTTTCCGTCACCTGGATTACCTGTTTGGTTTGCTTTAAATATGGTTTTAATAGCCATATCTACTTGTTCATCCTCAATTACTAAAGTCAAAATTCTTTTTGGAATAAGTCTTGCAGTTTCTGTAAATGCTTCACCAACTTTAGATACAGGTAGTTCTCCTGTCTCTAAAATATAGTTTAAAACTGTCGCATCAAGACTTTTCTTCCCTCTTCCCAGACAAGGTCTGCAGCAAAATGCTGGAAAGCCTGCATTTCCAAGAGCCTCTTTAGTTTTATTAACCTTATCTGTACGAATAATGGCCATAATCTCTTTCATAAGCTTTCCCCCCTACAGTCCTTGTTTAGCTGTACTGATGGTATAAGCATCCTCTACTTTGCTGATAAAGATTCTACCATCTCCAAAATTACCCTTTTCACCTGTCCTTGCATTTCTCATTATTACTTTAACCACGTCATCCTTGTCTTCATCATTTACAACAAGCAACAGCATTTCTTTGGGTATTTCATTATACTGAACGTCTCCTATGACTATACCCTTTTGCTTACCTCTACCATAAACATCCATTTTCGTTACCGCAGGAAAACCAGCTGATAATAGTTCAGATAGTACAATATTGGTTCTCTCTGGCCTAATAATTGCTCTTATTAGTAACATATTTTATCCACCTTTCTTAAGTTAAGTTATTATTTGTTTAAAATGTTAAATCACATTTTAAATAGCCGAATACGGCGTTAGGGCAAGGCCCTCAAATGTTGTTCAATACTATGAGCCACTGCTTATGCAGTACACCGCGTAAGCGGTGATTTAAAATATGCAATTTCTATATTTTAAATGCGATATAGTATTATATATCCATAATTCCGTGTTCCATCAGCAGCGCTTCCAGTCTATCCTGAGTAAGTGGCTTTGGAACTACAAACATCTTGTTCTCATCAATCTTTTTCGCAAGAGCCCTGTATTCATCTGCCTGGTTACAATTTGGATCAAAATCAATAACTGTTTTCTTATGTATTTCTGCCCTTTGAACCATATTGTCTCTAGGAACAAAATGAATCATTTGTGAACCAAGTTCCTTTGCAAATGCTTCAACAAGTGCTGCCTCACCGTCAACCTTACGGCTGTTGCAAATAATACCTCCCAGTCTACAACCACCAGTACTTGAATATTTCAAGATACCCTTTGAAATATTGTTAGCTGCATATAGAGCCATCATTTCTCCACTTGCAACAATATAAATTTCCTGTGCCTTTCCTTCTCGTATTGGCATTGCAAAACCTCCACAAACAACGTCACCCAATACATCATAGAAAACATAATCTAAATCATCCTCATATGCACCAAGTCTTTCCAAAAGTCCAATGGAAGTAATAATACCACGACCTGCACAGCCAACACCTGGTTCAGGACCTCCTGACTCTACGCATTTGATATTTGCAAAACCCTCTTTCATAACCAATTCCAAGTCTATATCTTCACCTTCTTCTCTGAGGGTATCCAAAACAGTCTGTTGTGCAAGTCCCCCAAGTATAAGTCTTGTGGAGTCTGCTTTAGGGTCACAGCCTACAATCATAATTTTTTTGCCCATTTCGCCTAAACCAGCTGTTAAGTTTTGTGTTGTTGTAGATTTCCCAATACCACCTTTACCATAAATAGCTACCTGTCTCATAATAATACCTCCCTTGCCCTCTCTGGGCTGATTTTTTTAATTTCGTTGTACATTCCAATTACTAAAAGTTTGCTTTAAAAAGCTTATAAACTACCTCTAATATTCTCTATTATTTAAAACTTCTTAGTTTCAATAAGAAGTCCGATCGGCCATCCATGTGGTACTACAATTCAAGCTTAGAATTACCAATGTTCTTTTGAACTCTTACACAGTTAATTCCTATATATAGAACAAAGGGCCCTCAAACATAACATATCGTTTGTGTTTGAAGACCTCTTCGTCTATTGATAAATTTTAAACTACTATACAAAAACAACTTCTGCCGATAAGCTAACATTGCTAAATATATACTGAATGCGGGGAGGCAATATTGCTTATGTTAATAAAAAAGTCCCATAACCCGTTTGATACTGGGATATGAGACTCCGTCGTCAGTTGTTTTCATTTAGCTTACTTCGATTATATACGTATTTAGAATTATTCACAATGCACGAATATGTCAATAATATCTAATAGTTTAGCATTATATTTATACAATACTTACAAATATAGGTTATATTTATTTCATTTGTAAATACTTAGTTGCTTATTTTTATATATCCACATATAATAAAGTAAATTACTAAATTAAAGCAAATTAATAAATTAGAAATGCAATGGAGCAAATCAGGCATAACTTGATTTGCTCTTTTTTAATATTAACTATTTGCGCTAATTTATATTGAACTGAGTTTGCAGATAAGCTAATTATTTTTATACTGGCACTCAAGTACATCTTAGATAAATGAGATACTTGGCACTAATCCCTTTAAGTAAAGTTGTACGAAAGAACCAGTAAGATAGCACTATAATTTTAACCTTAGCTTATACTGGTACATCAGTACAACTTAGATAAATAAGACAGTTGGCATTAACCCCATTAGGTAAATTTGTACGGAAGAACCAGTAGGCTAGCACTATAATTTTAACCTTAGCTTATTCTGGTACGCGAGTACAACTTAGATAAATAAGATACTTGGCATTAACCCCATTAGGTAAATTTGTACGGAAGAGCCAGTAGGCTAGCACTATAATTTTAACCTTATCTTATTACTGGTACGTCTGTACAACTTAGATAAACAGGCTACTTGGTTAAAAAGTTGATCTACATAAAATAATTTGAGGAGGCGATATAATGACAAATAAAATTGCTGTTATTGTGAATTCTGAAAGTGAACTTACGAATTTCGAAGAAGGTTCTAGTATCCTGCTATTTAGCAAATTAAATGATGATTGGCAAGTAGAGCATATAATTAGTTATTCCTTAGATCCTCTATCATCTATTTCAGATACTAGAGATTGCATTAAAATAGTAATTTCTCAATTGAAGAATTGTAAAATTATTATCGCTAAAGCTATGTCTGGAATACCATATATTATTTTCGATAGAATGGGCTTTGCAATATTTGAAGCAACAGACATTTCTAATACTATACTAGACGAAATTCTTTCTGATGTAGAGGAATACTCAAATATAAAACATCTTGCTACAATGGAGCCGCCTACTTCACCAGTAGAAACAGAAATACCTGGGGTATATTTTTTTAATCTAGTGGAATTACAACAAAAGCGTCCTGAAATATCATCAAAAAAAGCACTAAAGGCCTTTATTGAAAACGGTAAATTCATTAGATTGGAGATTATCTGCAACCATTTACCCCCATGGCTAGAAAGCTATTTTTCTCCCGATAGGCTTTCTTATATAATGGAACCCATTGATATGAATAGCTGTAAAGTTTCTATCAGTAAGGTTGGAGGATAAAGCTATCCTTGAAATACTTTATTAGAATGGCTGGTTTAGAAATATTTAAGACTTTAGTTCTAAGAAAATCCATTTTAATGTAAAAAAATAGTTATGGGGATTATTCTATCAAATCCCTATAACTATTTAAATTACTCCATTTATTCACTAAATAAAAGTTTTGATTAAAGCTATTAATTGAAGCTTTTAATTGGAGTTTTTGTACCAATCGTTGAAATTATTAAATATTAAAAGTTGCAGCTCTAAATTAGAGATAACAAGCTGCCCCCTAATTTTGCTTTTTATTATCCATTACCAAGCTCTTTGCAACTACATTCATCCTCTTAATATTTAGTGCGGTCAAATGAACAATTTGTTCGCTTACTTTTTCTTGTACTTCCCTTAAAAGCTGTTTTATCAAGCAGCCATATATAAGCACTAAATCCATTTCTATATATATACCATCCGGCCTATTTTCTGCCCTGAATCTGGATATTTTTGATACCCCTTCAATACCGGAGGTTACATGCTCTACTATTTGATATATTGTATAATCAGATATAGTATAGCTTCCCATGTAGCTAAAAGTTGGACGTACAACAGATTTTTCACCCACAAGCTGGTAACTGCCTTTCCCCTTTCTTCTGAAAATTTGAAGGGGATCTAAAAAATAACCTGAAAAGTCTTTTTTTATTTCAAAGGTTGGAACAGGAATTACGTGCTTACCCTGTTCTCTTCTTGTAGAAAGTGCCTGTTTAATCTCGTATTCGCTAGCAACATCTGTAATATATACCTTTTCTGTAATTGGTGCTACACCTAGTCTTTCTGCTATTGTCTCAACCATTCCATCTGATGTTCCAATAATCAATAAGGCCTGAGTATTATATCTCTTTAGAGCATTAACTACATCTTCTGTATGCTTTTTGTCAGTAAACAATGCCCTCTTAATTGATGCAATTTTAGTACTTTCCCTCTTAGCAGAAATACCAGCAATTATCTGATTGCCCTTAATTAGCAATCCATCATCTATAATATAGTCAGTTCCGTGTTCTCTCGCAACCCATGATGCTCTATGACTTTTACCTGTACCACTCGGTCCAATAAATCCAATAACCTTCAAACAGTATTCCTCCTAAAAATTATCTATTTATTATCTATTTAAATATGTAAATTGACCCTTATCAAGTACTTATAACTTGTACACCTTTATTTTCTCACAAAACAGATAAAATATATAGTATTTTAAATATAGGGAAAAAGAGAGCCTTAAGACTCTCTTTTCTTTTTCCCGGACATTTTTCTTTAGTAAATATTATATTTTTCTATTGTATTTTGTCTATTTTTTTCTAAAGTATATTATTTATTTTTATCCATTGTTTTGTATATTTTAATCTTTAGTAATATATAAAATACTTCATATGCATTAAAGCAGATACGAAGTATTTTAATTTACAAAAAAACAAAACAATCGAATCTTGAAATTATCTTTATCTGCACAATATAATATAATTACACAATATATTGTATTTATATACTTACCTTTTGTCAATATATATTATAAAAATATGGTAACAAATTCCTAATTAACATAATTATCTATTCACTTTTATATATTTTAGCTAAGTTAAAGTTCCTAAACTCAAATCAAATTTTTTCAATTTTATAAACCCGCCAAAAACCACTTATGGTTTTGTGGCTCGAAAATGCACCTTGTTCGTACATACTTTATTTTCGAGCTATTACATATAGCGACGTTTCAATGAGGCAAGAACTATTCTCACTGCCTAATACCCTACAACATCCGCCACTTGTAGAAACAAAATTCTGTTTCTTGCCTCGTTATAATACCTAGATTCAAAATGAAATTTTTCGATTGTAGAAAAATTTCATTACTCTCGTGGCACTTCAATGAGACTGAAGATACTCTATCCATCAAAAAACATTTGAACCTTCCCTCTACTTATGGAAGAGGAGATCTATTTCTTGCCACATTATACTCACATACATCACAGCCATTACATAAAACAACTTTCCCAGAAAATATATTTTTTATGGTATCTAGAAGTTTTTGATTTTTAAACTTCTGCCAATTATGAATTACTATATTTTGAGGAGCTAAGGTGATTAATGAACTAACTAATAAATCATCATGGTTTATCTCTGTTTCAGGTAAATCATATAAAAAATCTTGCATACAATCATTTGTAATTTCACGCTTTTTTTCATCTAAAAGTATATATTGATCATCCTGTTGCATAATCACGTGTACAACATTAAATTTGGACTCTTGAATTTCTACAAAGTACTTAAGAAGCCTAATAAACTCTTTATACTCTCTTTCTATTAAAAAATCATCTACAGCATCATCAATTATTTCCTCAAGTTCCTTTATATATTCTTTTAGCCTGAAATTAATAAAACCATCTAGAATTATGCTGCTTGAGCTTTCAAAGTATTCCAAAAACTTTTTAACTATCAAATTTCGCCTTCTAATTTGAAATAAAGTGTTAAAAAATACATTGTCATCATTTCTTATATTTTTTTGCGAAATTCTTAGTATATCTTTCTTTTCATTTGCGTTAAAATATCCATAGTTACTATTTATTATTCTTATTAAAAGCTTCTCTTCATACTCCTTAATAACATGTTCGGCAAGTGCATTTGATACATGATATTTAAGTAATTCAAGTTTATCTGAGTTATCAGGGACTGATTCATCTTCTTCTATATTACATACGACCGAAGTTGTACCCTCAAAATCTATCTCTTTTATAGAATATTTAATACTTTTTTCTTTAAGTTGCGCAAGCTCTTTTTCAATTTGTTGTACAATGTTTTCTGCGTTATCGTTAACTCCTATAGAGAGATATTGATATTGCATCAACTTCACTTCCCTTCGTGTGTAGTATATGTCTTGATAAAATTTGTATGCAGCAAGTATTTTGCAATTTATGCCAAAAAATAACAATTACTTTACTCATTATATTTTTGTTAATACTATCATAAAGTCTTGCTACATTATATGCAGTGCAATTTTTATCGGTACTACACGTTAAAGATTATTTCTGTCTAATAGGAATTATAGTTCCTAAATCCATTAATCTATCATCATTAAGCATAACCATGTCTACATTTTTTAAACTTAAAAAATTTAAAATTTCATTATAGTTTTTATGAAGCTTTATGTTACCTGTAAATGCCAATTTGTTTCTTCCTATCAAGCCAGTTGCTCCTCCAAGAAATCCCATGTCATAAGGTTCTAGTTGTATTGACTTATCTGGTTCAATTAGTAGTGCATCTAGTTTGGCTGCCTTTGCCTTTTTGTAGATATCTTTATCAGAGGTAATTATGCTGTTTTCATCAATAATGCATGTTAAACATTTTGAATAGCCCTGATTAACATGTATAAATTTTATTCCTCTTTCTATAAGAAGCTTTTTTACAAGAGGATCTGTATATTTTGTATTGTGAAAAGCATATTTACCTACTCTTGCTATATTATATGCAATAGTGTGAGGATATCTATTATTCAGTGAAGCTTGTCCCTCAAGCATGTCAAAACCAAGAGCAGTTAGCTCATCTATTAATTGCTGCGGTGTATTGGGAGCATAGACAATCATATTGCTATATATATGATGAAACATAATGTCAGGATGATACGCCACTGCAGGGTATATATCCGGATGCGGCAGCGTTTCAACCAGTAAGATATTTTGCTGCTTTAATGTCTCCTTAATTCTGTTTGATGCTCTTTTATCAATAATTACTACACTAACATCATTTGTAGGTAAATTAGGTATTTCAATAGGCTTCATACACCCTCCTACTCCCATTTGGGCACACAATTTATTAAACATTCTAATATAGTAAACCTTCTAATTCAGTAAAAATCCAATTAGTAGAAATTCTAATTTAATAAAAATTCTAATTTGCTAAACATTTTTATGAAAACCCATGCTTCTCTATCAGAGTCATACAATTTTTATTATTATGTAAAATTTCACCAGATTATCCCATTTTCACATACTACCCGACTATACAAATAGTAATTAAAAAATGTATGATCAATGCTTGTTTTGCTCATAATACGAAAATAAAGATAAATAAAATATAACTAGGCATTTTGCAAGCTAACCGTAGACTGCATGATATAAGCATTACATAGCATTACTTACTATATTTTTATAAAAATTTTTATAATATAGTTAATTTTAGGTATCACACATAATTTTTATATTTCATATTATACTAAAGAAGAGCATGTCAGTAATGATATTTAAAATTTTATTTACTTTAAAAAGTAATAAGTTTTCAATACTAACTGTCTGTTTATATCAGGCGGTTATTTAAATACACCGCATTCCCTGCTAATAGGGAGTGCGGTTATTATTTACCTTTAAACCACATTTCTCCTTCGGTAAATTTTCTAAGTATAAAAACTTAATGTATTCAGATAATATAACTGATTAAATAAGCTTAATTAAATGAAAGCTTATATGTTAGTCAAATAAAACAAAAAAGGAGTTGTGACCATGAGGACATCTTTGGATAGAGTAGCATTGGTCGTTGTAATCATTGGAGCTCTGAACTGGCTTTCTGTAGGATTATTTAATTATGACTTAGTAGGTTCAATATTTGGAGCCACTTCGCTCATTACGAGATCAATATTTACAATTGTAGGTATTGCTGGTTTGTACAGTATAAGCTTATTGTTCAGAGAACAAGAAACAGTTAGAAACCATCGTTAATTAATTTATTAATCAAAGTGGCGTTGATTTCAGACGCCACTTTGATTAACAAAAGAGTTTTTACTTCACTAAACTTAAATACAGTAAGGACTGGTCATTTAGTAATATATTTCCGTTATATTTTTATTAATATTGCAAATTATATTAGTACACCAATAAATCACAAAAAGTGATATGGTGATAACTTATCTTATAAGGAGGAATATTATCATGGCAAGAAGTAAATCAGTATTCGAAAATATGAAGTACGAAATAGCTTCTCAGGTTGGTGTTAATTTAAAGCAGGGTTATAATGGTGACTTAACTTCTAGAGAAGCTGGTAAAATCGGCGGAACAATTACTCAAAAGGTATTTGAAGCTTATACAAATTCCAAGAAATAAGAATAGTTAATTAAAATAAAAGGATACCGATCTATTCGGTATCCTTTTATTTTTAAAATTTTATAAATTCTATACATATATTATGATTTAAGGCTTTATTACTCATAAATATTTATATATAATTAAAATAGATTAAACAAAATTATCTGCTTACTATTTTGTAAGCAACGTTATAATATGTATTATTCTAAATAATGAACAAAGGATGCTTCTATGACAACAATCAAATCTATATTTTCAAGACAATTACCTAGAAGATTATTAATTCTTCTTGCCTTTGCTGCAGTAATATATCTGCTAAGAGGAATGGTTAATATGTTTTTATTAACCTTTATATTTTCTTATTTAGGATATACTGCTTCAAATTACTTCTTCTCTAAGGCAAAAATAGTAAATTCAAAGTTGCTAAAGGCAATAATTATTACAATATACTTAGGCATTTTAGCATTTGGAACATCAATCCTATATAAGTATATTCCAGTAATTATTTCACAGTTAAAGTCAATAATATTTCAGGCAACAATTTTTTTAAACAGCACATATGAAAATGATGCTCTGAACTACATTATTTCACTGATAAAGGATTTTAAGATTACAACCTATATAGGGGATAATGTTGATACCTTGTTAAAGTCTATAACCAATATTGGAAAATGGGGATTTGATATTTTTATTGCAATAATTTTAAGTTTATTTTTTATACTTGAAAATACTAAAATATCCAAATTTACTTCAGGCTTTAAATACAGCAAAATAGGTATTATCTATGAAGAGCTATCCTTTTTCGGAAATAAATTCTTACAATCATTTGGAAAGGTTATTCAAACTCAGATAACAATATCGTTTATAAATTGTATACTGTCTATGATCCTTCTATCAATTTTGAAATTTCCACAGATATTGGGATTAGGGTTTATGATATTTGTTTTAGGCTTAGTTCCTGTTGCAGGTGTAATCATTTCTTTAATTCCGCTTTCTATAATTGCCTTCAACATCGGTGGCTTTAAAATGATTATATATATTCTCATATTAATTGCAATTTTACATGCAATCGAAAGCTATATACTAAATCCAAAATTAATGTCTCAGAAGACAAAGCTGCCTGTATTCTATACTTTTGTAGTTCTAATTGTATCTGAGAATTTACTTGGAATATGGGGGCTTATTATAGGTATACCAATATTTATATTTATATTAGATGTACTTGAAGTTAAGCAATTTGATATTACAACTAACTCAGACACTGAAAATACAGAATAATAGCATATTGTCAGTTTAGGAAGCTGAGTTGATGATTTATACTAAAAGTAACTGAATAACAATTAAAAAGTATATCATCATACACTTAAATATTATTACTTGTGTAAATATTTTTGATAATATAAAATTAATATATCATTTTAGGAGGTATCACACATGGCATGCTATAATGTAATGTCTGTTTTGACAAATAAAAGAGTTGAGAATGTAAATGAAATGCAGCGCGTTCTAACTGAATCAGGTTGCATAATAAAAACTAGACTAGGTATTCATGATGCAGGTGAGGATTTTTGCTCTAACGAGGGACTTATTATTTTGCATCTTGTTGGTTCAGAAAAAGAAATAGAATCTCTTGAACAAAAGCTAAATGAGATACCTGGAATTAAGGCACAAAATAGTAGACTTTGTTCAGATTAGAATTGTCTTTTTATAAAATTCAGCTGTAAGTAGATTATAATATTCACTGAAATTTTTTTATTTTACAAAATATTTGGAGGCACTTTTTATGGCTGAACCAAAGAAATGCAGACAATGCGGCGGAACATTTTTATATACAACAAATGATGATTTGTGTTTTAGCTGTATTCAAAAAAATGAGTTGGAATTTCAAAAAATAAAAAACTTTTTAAAAGAGCATCCAAGGTCTTCTGTAGCTCTTATTTCTACTACTTTAGATATAAGTGTAGCCACCATTCAGAAATTTATTGATGAAGGCAGACTTGAGATGGTTGATAAGATTATTATTGATGATTAATGAGCAGTCCTATTTTAGACTGTTTATTGATTTACTTGTTTATGCCAAAAAGTATTTTAAAGTATTAATTTGAATAATAAAATGTCATATTTACTTTTAATAAAAACATATTATTTAAAGTAAATATGACATTTATTTATTAATACTAAATCTTCATCTTGATTATTTTTAATATGGTTCTATTACTCATCCTGTTCCCAGCTGTGGTAAACATTTGATACATCATCGAGATCTTCTAGGTTCTCTAAAAGCTTATCCATGAACTTGATATGTTCAGGGTCAGTGAGTTTTGTAGTCACATTTGGTATCATTGATACTTCAGCTTGAAGGAATTCATAGCCTTTTGCTTCAAGTTGTTCACGAACAGCTGAAAAATCTGCAGGATCTGTGATTATTTCATAAACTTCATCTTCTACGTTGAAGTCTTCTGCTCCAGCATCAAGTGCTTCTAGCATCAAAGTATCCTCAACAACTTTGCTGCTCTTCTCTATTAGAATAACTCCCTTTTTATTGAACATAAATGAAACACAACCTGTCTGGCCTAAGTTTCCGCCAAACTTGTCAAAATAGTGTCTTAAATCTCCGGCAGTTCTGTTTCTGTTGTCTGTTGTACATTCACAAATAACTGCAACTCCACCTGGGCCATAGCCTTCATAGGTTATTTCCTCATAATTTGAGTTATCACCATCTCCAGATGCTTTCTTGATACTTCTCATAATATTTTCGTTAGGCATATTTGCTGCTTTTGCCTTAGCAATAACATCCCTCAACTTGGCATTAGTACTAGGATCTGCGCTTCCACCTTGCTTTACTGCTATTGATATTTCTCTACCAAGTTTAGTAAAAACTTTTCCTCTTTGAGCATCTGTTGCTCCTTTTTTACGTTTTATAGTAGCCCATTTTGAATGACCTGACATAAATACCTCCTAATAGCATCCTATATAATTTCAATTTTCATTTCAATAATAATATTTCAATACACACACTTAAATTTGCCTGCTTTACTCTTAATTGTAAAACTACTCTTATTTGAAATATTATAACGCCTAAAATCAAAATAATTTTTCGATTTTATAGAAAAATTCATTAATCAATCAACGGCGTGTATACGGGGCAGGAGGTCTTCTTACCTCCAAAAACCAAAGCGTTATCCTCACTTACACAAATAGATATCTTTTTCGCCCATTATAAATAATCAACTATCATAAATTATAATAGTAATTAATTAAATAATCAACCTTCCATCGCTTCCTAATGTTATGAAAGTTTTTTCACCCAAATCACATATAGCTCTATCATTGGTGTTTTCAATAATATTATCTATCAGCTTTTCTTCCTTCCCTACCTCAATAAGTACACATAATTCAACATCCTGACCATACTGTATATCTTTTATTATATTATTATCATTTATAAGCATATTTTGCAGTTTCCCAAAAAGTGTGTATTCTACTACAATATTTAGCGTATAGCAAAGCTTTCTTGTTACTATTTCTCCAGCTTCCAGGCCCATAGCAGAACTCTTGCTATATGCACGTATAAGGCCAGATGCTCCAAGTAATGTTCCTCCAAAGTACCTTGTTATTACTACCACCACATCCTGTAATCCCATCCTCTTGATAACCTCAAGTGCAGGCATTCCTGCTGTACCAGATGGTTCCCCGTCATCACTGAATCTTTGAATTAAGGTTTCATTGTTAATACTATATGCATAAACATTATGAGTAGCATCCCAGTACTTTGATTTTAGATTATTAATAAATTCTATTGCATCATCTTCATTACTTACAGGCTTAACATTTGCAATAAATCTTGATTTTTTTTCTTCAAACTCCGCTGTTGCAGGATTTAGTATTGTTTTGTACTCTAATAACATCTTTAGCCTATCTGCCTCCATACAAATACTATAGAAAATTTATCACTTAATTTTAAAAATAGCACTCTCCTATAAAAATATGGAGAGTGCTGATTAAATTAATTTACATAAGCATGTTTATACTAATATGCTTTGTATTTTTCAAACTCCAAAAAATAACATTAATATCTATTGCTAAACTTAATAACGCCCTAATTCAAATTTTATACACTACCAAAAACCACTTATGGTTTTTAGTTCAAAAATGCACCTTGTCCGTAAATACTTTATTTTCGAACTATTATAGTCAGTGGCGTTTAAAAGAAGCAGATAAATTCTTACTACCTAAAAACAAATCGGCAACCTCTAATTATGAAATTGCGGAACTTTTTATTGCTTCTTGTTAATGCATATTCAAGATAAAATTTTTCGATTGTAGAAAAATTTCATAACATATGCAGCGTTTCAAAGAGGCGGAAATTTTCTTACCGCAAAAAACAAAATCAGTACCAACTACTTATAGAAGTGTGGAACATGCCTCTTTATATTTTGAATAAGATACGGTAATAAGAGATTTGTCTTGACTATAAGTGATTTTCTCCAAGGCTTCATCGATTGAGAAATATGCACCATCCTTAAAGTTCTCATCTTTATTAACTTCATAGCTATTATCAAGGGATTTCATAATATACCATGTGATTTTATTACAGACTGGTCTTTGACGTGTTACAGAGAAAAACTCATAATTGGTATTACCCGCTGGAGTAATAATTTCAGCATTTATTCCTGCTTCCTCTTTCACTCTTCGTTTTGCTACCTCATCAGGATAATCTCCATTTCTGATTACCCCCTTTGGAAGCACCCATTCATCCTTCTCATTTTTCAGAAGAAACACCTTGTCTCCTGAAAATACAACTCCACCTGCACAGTTTCTAACAAGCATAATCAAAACCCCTTTCATGATAGATATTTTAAAGATAGATAAATTAATAAAAAATATATACTAACTAATTTAATATCTAATATAATCATACCTTACTTAGTCAGTTTATACAAGAATAAAATCATTAAGTCTGCTTATTTTGTCTACTTTTACTACAGCCTTTACACTAATTCCCTCTTCTTGGTACTCTTGACCTAATACTTTTCCATTTTCATAAATATAAGGTATAACCCAGCCAACATTATACGGAATAAGGAGGTTAATCTCTCTAAGACGTTCTTTAAAGCCCTCAGTTATTTTCTCTAACAATTGTGGGATGCCGTATCCAGTAACTGCTGATATTTCACAAACGGACGTGTACCCCATTGAATTAATCCTTCCCCCGCTAGCTGCAATATCCTGCTTATTTAGCACAAGAATTGTGTGTTTTGTAGTAGCACCCAAATCTTCAAGCAATCCCTCTACAACACTTATTTGCATAGCTGCATTTTCATTTGAAGCATCCACCACATGCAATAGCATATCAGCATGAACTGCCTCTTCTAAAGTTGATTTAAATGCTTCAATCAAATCATGGGGAAGCTTTCTTATAAAACCAACTGTATCAATAAGTACAGCCTCCCGTCCATCAGCCAATATCAATTTTCTAGCAGATGGGTCTAGTGTTGCAAAAAGCTTATCCTCTACGAAAACTGATGAACCGCACAGCCTATTCATCAACGTAGATTTGCCCGCATTTGTATATCCTACTAATGCTATTACTGGCGTGTTGTTTTTTTCCCTGCCTTCACGCATGAAAATACGTCTCTTTTCCAACAACTTCAGTTCACGTTCTAAGCTTGATATCCTTCTGCGTATATGCCGTCTGTCAACCTCAAGTTTCTTTTCTCCAGGACCTCGAGTGCCAATACCGCCCCCAAGTCTTGAAAGTTCATTACCTAACCCAATCAATCTAGGAAGCTTATATTTAAGCTGTGCTAATTCAACTTGCAGTTTACCTTCCTTTGATTTTGCTCTCTGTGCAAAAATATCAAGTATTAAAGTAGTTCTGTCTATGACTCTTGCGCCTGTAAGTTCTTCAATATTTCTTATTTGTGCTCCAGAAAGTTCGTCATCAAAAATTAATAACTGAACATCTGTAGCTTGGCACATTAAAGCTAATTCCTCAATTTTTCCCTTACCTACGTAATATGCTGAATCTTGATTTTGTTTTCTCTGAATAATTTTATCTATAACAATGGCTCCAGCTGTCTTAGCTAACTCCTCTAATTCATCAAGGGAATTTTGGGCTTCTCTAAGAGACATACCCTCTATTCTGCTATTTGAAGTTTCTAAGCCAACTAAAACTGCTTTTTCAGCTTCTTCTTCATTTCCATATATATCAGTTCTTGCACTAGTATCAAGTTCTTCAATTATTTTATAAAAATAGTTGAGCCTTGTATCGCCGATAGTGAATGGGCCATAAACATCTGCCTCCTGTTCAATATTTAGGCATCCTACATATATTTCAGTTATCTGTCCATCCAATATACCAAGGGCAATCATCGCATCCAATCTTAATTTTTGCAATGTCTTTATGTCTACCTGTGACAAAAGGCCCTTTCCACCTGGATGTGTATGAATACATCTAATTGCTGATAACCTAGTATTTCCTCTTCTATTGTCCATCTGCGGTAAGGTTGCTTTTCCACTATCTCCAATACTTATGTCAACTACCGTGCCTTTTCTATTTATCAAAACTGATATCTCTCGGTTAATTTCATATGAAATCCTTGAAATTGTTTGAGCAAGTTCAACAGGCACCAACTCTCTTGGACCATATTTTACATCATATAGCCCCTCCAGTTCATTTAACAGCCTGTCTTTTATTGATTGAGTATTTCCATTTATTTTTATAAAATCAGCCTCCTTAAATAGATACGCAGTTCTAAAATTTTACTGCTTATAACACCCCAGTTGATCCAAATCCTCCGCCTCTATCTGTTCCAATGCTTTTAACAGAATCAACCTTTGTCAGTTTCATTTTAGGCACTACCTGTAATACTATTTGTGCTATTCTATCGCCTTTTCTAATAATATATGTTCCATTCTTATTTCCCTTTTCATCAAGAGTAAACTTTTCATTTATATCTTGATTTTGATTGACAACAGAACTATTATTTATTATTATTCCCAATTCATCTCTATATCCGCTGTCTATAGTTCCTGGTGAGTTTGGAATTCTAATTGGTGTTTTTAAGGATAATCCGCTTCTAGGTCTGACTTGGATTTCATAACCTACTGGTATAGCAAGCTTTAGCCCTGTTGGAACCACTACTGTTTCTCCAGGCTTTATAATCACTTCCTCCGCAGCATACACATCCATACCTGCGTCCCCTTCATTTGCATACTTTGGCAATATTGCGCTTTCCCTGCAAATCTCAACAAAAACCTCTACTGGCATTATATTTCCTCCCTATTTTTTGCTCAATTCAAGAAATAATATATAAACATTAAACTTCGAAAGTTGGTTAAATAACAGTTCAAGGATTATACTCCCCTTTGAAAATGCCCTTTTGTATATCCCTTGGCTCTTATTTTCTCAGCAATCTTGTCCTTTTCTGAGTAATTACAATTGTTATTTATACTTCTGTGCAAATTAACAATATCATATATTTCCTGTACACTTTCGTCAACAAAGTTAAGTCTCATGTATTTAACTCCAGCTTTACTAATTTGTCCAATATGCTCAGGAACAAATATAACATTTGAATTGAATATTGTACTTCTGCAATCCACACAGTCACACTTAACTAAGAATGCTGCTCCTTTTCTATCCTTTAACTGATAAACTCCGTTTTTACATACATTTTTGCAGTTTTGAGGTGTTTTTTGTGATACACTTCCACCCACAGGACAATACTCACTTGTCATTACTGGTATTTTACCATATATACCTACTTCAGCTTCAAATTCTTGTGGAAAGTTCATGGAGTTAAGTTGAGACAAATTAAGTTCATATGAAAGGGTTGCTCCCGAGTAGCCTGTTTCCTTCAGAAAATGCATTGACCAACTGTTGAGTACGTTTAAGGAATAATCTCCAATCAGCTTTACATTTTCACCAAGCTTGTCCCTTACTATTTTTGCAATTCCCATATTTCCAACCAAAAATCCATCAACATCTTGAGAAATAGCTTGCAGGTTTTTATTGATTATTTGTGAATACTTTCCCTTAATAATAGCAGGTATATAAGCAAATATTTCCTTTCCTTCCTCCCTGCACTTACTTGCTGCAATCTTCACATTGTCCTTCAAAAGACTAACAAGTGGCAAATACAATCTGTCTGCATTAATTTTATCAAAGTCTAAATTATCAAATTCACTGTATAGCATTACAGATATTTTGGCATTTTCGTTTATAGTATGTTTTTTTTCTGAGGATATAGGAATATTTTTCGTGACATATTCTATAGATTTAAGTAATTCACCATGTTCAGTTTTTAATTTTCTTCCCGATAGTATTCTCTCATTTTCGAGAAGATCGGCAGCTTTTCGCCTTATATTATTTAGTTCACTTATTGGAATTACCACATTATTATCTATATCCAAAGTTAGATTTACAATATTAAAGGGTGTAGACCCCATTTTACCTAATTGTTCACTAATTCTTTCCCTTGTCAGAGGTTTATTTACTGCCTCTTCAGGAAGTATATCTCCCGAAGCGGAAACACTATTACCTCTGTCGTCCTTTAGGCACAGTACTGGAAGCTGTCCTAATTTTAATGTGAACTCAGCTGAAATATCTACTTTTCTCATACCCTTTGCATATGATAAAGCAGCCTGTTCCAGCAACTCCTTATCTGATGTCTTATAAACCCTGCTCCCTTTTTCTACTTTCCCTTTAATAACAGATACCCATACAACGTCACCAGCATATGCTCTTTTTACAAGCTTACCATCTTTAACTATCTTTGTTATTATACCTCCGGGACTATCTTCAAATAATTTTTTTGACCAAATTTCTATACCATCACCATTTCCAAGTGAATTGTCAAGTCTAATTTTTACTGAATTGGTACCTCTATCCTGCTCAAGAACTGTTCCAAGATATGTACCCCAATTCTTTGGCTTCTCAAATGCCATCATGGCAGGTCCCATCTTTCCTTGTAAATACCCCTTTGAAAAACCGCCCCTGTTAAAGCTTTGCATAAGCCTTTGCATATCTTCTTTAGATACAGTATATTCATTTTTACCTTTTTTCATATGCTGTTGTTCAATTATGTCTAAATACTTCCTATAAGTGCTGACAACTGAGGCTACATATTCAGGGCTTTTCATTCTGCCTTCAATTTTAATAGAACTTACCCCTGCATCAATTAGATCAGACAGATTCTCTATAAAGCAAATGTCCTTTGAACTTAATAAGTATCCACTTCTAATATTATTATTGTCCTTCTGTATAGAATACGGTAGTCTGCAAGGCTGAGCACATTTACCTCTATTTCCGCTTCGTCCGCCAATTATGCTGCTCATCAAGCATTGTCCTGAATATGAAATACATAGAGCTCCATGCACAAAAACTTCTATCTCAGTCTGTGTTGTTATACAGATTTCTTTTATCTCAGAAAGTGTCAACTCTCTAGCTAAAACCACTCTGCTAAAGCCCATTTTTTCAAGTTCTGACACACCTTCACTGCTGTATGTCGTCATCTGTGTACTAGCATGTATTGTAATTTCTGGGATAGCCTTTTTTAAACTTGAAGCAAGTCCTATGTCCTGTATGATAAAGGCATCTACACCCATCTCATACGCTTTTGCCGCATACATTATGGCTTCTTGCATTTCATCATCTAAGACCAGTGTATTTAAAGTTAAATACACTCTTACTCCTCTTGTATGAGCATAGTCCACTGCTTTTTGAAGTTCCTCATCATCAAAATTACCTGCAAACTGTCTGGCATTTAGCAGCTTCCCACCTAAGTATACTGCATCACAACCGTTTTCTACTGCTGCCAAAAACGCCTCATAGCTTCCAGCAGGCGCCAGAAGCTCAACCTTTCTATTTAAATTCAAAGTTTTACTCCTCCATATAGTACTATTTAATATGAGATTCACTGCAAAAGCAGTTCCTCAAAGCTTAAAAAGTGGTTTTCGCACAATAAAATTACGTTAGTTAAAAAACAAGCAATTTCTGTATACCGCTGACTTATTACAAGAAATAGCCCACAAGTACAGACTAAATCAACGAAGCTTTATTTGAAATTATATCCGTTTTCTTGAATTGAAAACAGCTCAAGCACATATGGCATTATGTCGACCAACGAATTTATTTGCCTATTTACTCCATCCGCCTTCTTTCCCAAAACAACTACCGGAACCTTGTTCATTGTATGCGTCTGAACTGTCACATCTTCAATATTTCCATGATCACTGGTAATTATAAGCACATCCTCTTCAAAATCCATTAAACTGATCAGTTCTGCCAAAAAGCTATCCAATATTTCTATAACACTTACAGCATCATTCATACTAGCTATGTGACCTGCAATATCAGTTATAAAATGTTCAAATAAAGTAAAATCATTGTCTCTGCTTAATTGGTATAAATTTTGTGCAGCTTTTTCAGGTGATATAGTATTAACTATGTAGCCTGATTCTTTTAATATTTCACCAGTCAAGTCATGGTATATGCCTCTATTATCCACAAAATCTGCAACAGTTTTAAATTTTATACCTGCCGCCATACCCATAACAGATGTTACAGAAGGTCTATTTCTTTTATCTTTCATATCTAGCATTTTAGCTAAATATTCGTCCCTATAAACATTTGCACTTGTAACATTAAAACCCATATTCTTTAATTCAGAAAACATATTTACCCTATATATAATATCTCTAAGTGAAGCGGTAGGCTGCCCACTCAAATGTCTGTTAATTGTCGCAGATGCATTAACTCCTGTAAATATTGAGGTTTGTCCTGTTGCACTCTGAGGAAGTCCCTCTATACCTAATGAAGCATCAGCTTTGAATCTTGCATCCTCTATCAGCTTTGCCAGCACTAAGTTCTGGGTTGCATATATCGGATTTGTATTACTATTTTTACTTCCTATTCCAACACCATCAATAAATATAAATATTACCTTCATTTTAGTATCAATTCCCCTTATTATTACTTCACTATAGAGATAATGTGAATTCGGTTACTCCTTACCTTGTCTCTTCTAAAAAACAATTACCTTATTATCATATTGTACTCAATACAGCTAGTCAACCTATGCTGTTACAAGTGTAATTTAACGTTTTTTGAGACTCGAAAAAGCACTATGTATGCACAAACTATGCTTTTAAGTTATTTTGGAAGCAAACCTTTTGATAATTCTACCGCACCAATATATTTTTATGTACAAAGTTTTAATTAATTTATATATAATAAACAAATCCTAACAACTCCCTAAAGCATAAGAAAAAAGCCAGACGAGTATAAATACCCTCTAGCTTAACTGCAACAAGTAATCTACATATCATATCCAATCATAGGTTTTGACACAATTGTTTTGTTGCTCTTATTACCCTTATCAATGGAGTTTCTAACTTCTCCAAGCTCAGCCTCTCTCTTTGCTAACTCTAACTGTAAAGATGTATTTTTTGCGGACAAAGCAGTATTCTCTTCCTTTAACTGAATGTTTTCACTTCTGATTCGCTCTAGTTCTAATCTCATAGCTTCTTTTTCCTTACTCATTAATGCTTCATTCTCACGAGATTTGAAATAGTCATCTGCTACATTTAATGCTGTTAACACTGCAGCAAGCGAAGTGCTAAGCCTGTTATTACGAAACAGTATTTCATTCATTTTTTTATCGATATACAAACCGACTTTCTGCATATATTCATCAGATTCTACTCCAACAAGGGTATAATCATTACCGGCTATTCTAATAACAACCTTATTTTTTGAAGTCAAGGTAAATCAGCTCCTTTAAGCTCGCCTAATTACCTTGATTATACTATATAATACTATATTTCGGCAAATATATTATTTTTATTTTTTGGTTGTTTTTTTATTTTTTCTCAAGTTTTACTTATGAAGTTCTATAACAACTGAAAAATTAACATTCTCTACTATATAATTAATAAAAATTATCAAATATATCCATTAAACCAAAAACTTTATCTTACCTTAATTAGCTTTCCAGTTTTAGGATCTATCATAATTAACCAATACCCAAAGGCCCCATATTTAGGCTTGTATCCTTCTGTTTGCGCCCAGCTTCCCATACTTCCAAATGGGTTTTCATCTATTGAGTAGACGCCAGGTATACCACAAATAAAATATTCTTTTCCAGTTCGTCTGTCTACACGAATTCCAAAAATAATATATCGATATTTATAGTGGGCCAACATCACTTTTGGATTAAAAAACAAATATGTTCTTATGTTATTTCTAAATAGAATGTTATTTAAATAACCAGGGCTATTTATTTTCCACCAACTGAAATTTTTGCTTTTCATTTTAAATGGATTGTAGCTTTCAAAACTCTTATTTAATTCATCCTTCAAATCTGGTAAGTTTAATTTTGCCCTGCCTTTTATTTTATCCAATTCAATTGATGATATATCCTTAAAGTTTTCTTCAACTGAACCCAATATATCATTATCATCTAAATTTAACTCTGGTTCTTTTTTCGCTGTTGCATTATTATAAATGCTTGTGAGTGTTGCTGATTTGTCAGCATTATAAATGCTGGTAATTACTGATTCAAATTTACCTGAAAAATTTAATTTCATATCATTAAAGAGTTGGTTATTTGGCTGAAATACAGCCCTCCTTTTTTCGTCTACCATCTCTGTATTATTTATATTTATATGTACATCCTCTTTCTTTTCACATTCAATAGATTCTCTATTTTCTTCATTATGTATTTCGATACTTTTATCAGATGTATTTTCTATACTTTCTATATTTTCAGATTTTTCCCCATCACTAATTTCTTCAATTTTAGATATATTACTTTCTATTGTATCATAAGACGTATTTTCTTTCGCAGCATTACTTCCCTCATGTATAAGAACCCTTTCAGTGTAATTATTTAATTCATCTGATTGGTTAGAATCTATTTTGTTAGTGTTTATAGAAGTTTCACTTCTACTATCAGCCTTTTCAATTTCATTTATTTCATCTCTACTCCTAATATTTTTTCCATCAAGCTGCTGTCTGTTATTAATAGTTTGATCAAGGTCATCAGAAAAGTTTTTATCTGTCTTTATACTGTTATTTATATTTTCTGTATTTTTAATACTCTCTGATTCATAAAAGCCCTTTTCCAGGCTATCTCGAGCAGCATAATTCTGATTATTTTTATCTTGACTCCTTTCATCCATAAAAATAAGGCTATTAAATTCATTTTTCCAATCAAGTTCCTCCTTTACATAAGCAACAAGAGGACATTTTATTTTAGGTAAATTGCCTGACACGCGCAAAATAATAGCATATATATTAATTTTATCTAAGTCTAAGCAATTTGCATTTACTTTTACATCAGCTCTACCATTTATATTTGGGATATCACAAATGACAGTATAACTTAAGTTTCTATCATCTTTTGTAATTCCATAAAGCTGGTAAATGAAGCCCTGCTTATTTAGCAAATTATTCAGGGATAATTGCAGCTTTGCCTGTTCACCATTTATTTCAATCTTTATGTAGCCAGATGGATTCCCAACATCATTATCCATACTTTTGAAGATATAAAATTGCTTTTGATATTTATTAGCCATGGTGATATTCTCCTTTAGTAAATTTATGTTCTCAAGACAATAAAAAAATAGGATGCTTACTGCAGCTTTAAGCCCAAATTTGCTTAAAAATTGATAACAACTGAAAATTGTATCCGCAGTTATACCTTAACATTAAAATATATGCCTTATATTTTTTTAATATGCTACTTATTACTAAAAATTAAGTATATTATGAGTAAAATAATCATACTCATTACTTATCTTTCTTCAAAATATGATAGCAGCTATATAATTATTAAATTTTACTAATAGAAATATTGCTTATAGTTAGAAATGAAATAATTAATTCTAGGAAATTCATTTAAAAAACTAATAATAAGAAAAACATTAAAACTGTGAAATTAGAGGTGAAAAGCATATAGTATAACAATAGAAAATTCTTCTAACGGCGGCATACCACTTATTGTACGCATTATATAAAAAACTCAGCCTCCTCATAAAATGTATATTTGTGATGGAAAGTAATCAATGGTTTATTGCTAAGTAAACTCACTTGTTATAATAAATTACTTAACTTTTCATTTGATAAATTATCCCACACCTACAAATTTCAACTGAGAAGGTTGAGTTATAATATCTAATATTTTTATTTAAACTCTAATAAATAAAATAAAACTCCTAGCAGGATTCAGCTACTTTTGCTCCATTAAATTTGACAATTCTCCGAATTTTTCAACTGATAAAACCTCACCTCTGACATTTTCATTTAATCCCATGCTGTCAAGGATATGTTTTATCTGTTCTTTACTCTTGTTAAATATTCCTGCATTTGCTAATCCATTTACAAGGGTTTTTCTCCTCTGGCCAAAAGAGGCTTTAACCAATTTAAAATATAGTTCTTTATTCACTTTTACAGGCGGTTCATCTAAGATATCCAATTTTATAACTGTAGAATGTACTTCTGGCTGAGGAATAAAGCAATGAGGCGGAACATCAAACATAATCTGAGGATTAGAATAAAACTGCACTGCAACAGATAATGCTCCGTAATCTTTTATACCAGGCTTTGAAACCATTCTTTGCGCAACCTCTTTTTGTACCATAAATACCATTCCATCGATACCCTTAACCTCCTCTAAGAATTTCATTATTATGGGTGTCGTTATGTAATAGGGTAAATTTGCTACAACTTTTACTCTATCCGCATTGTATTTTTCTTTATACTCATTTATTATAGCTTCAATGTCTACTTTCATTATGTCACTATTAATAATGGCTATATTAGAGAACTCACTGAGATTATCATTTAAGGCAGCAATAAGATGTTTATCAATTTCTACCGCTACAACTCCAGCTGCAATAGAAGCCATCTCCTTTGTCATACTGCCAATACCAGGGCCCACCTCAAGTACTAAAGTACGCCCGTCTATTTCAGCAGCAGAAACAATCCTTTTTACAACACTATCATCATTTAGAAAATTTTGTCCAAGTGTTTTTGTCAGCTTTAAATTATGTTTTTTAATTACTTCAAGCGTATTATTTTTAATCATTTAAATCTCCTTTAAGAAAAATAGCTAATCTAAATATTAGATTAGCTTTAATAGTCCCTTTTAAACATTATTATTTTAAAAGCATAAGAAAAACTGTAAAAAGCTTACTTTAATATATAAACCCTTACCTTTTTAACTCCCCATGCTTCTACCGCGCTATCAGAATCAAGATAAACATCTATCTTGTTCCCCTTTATAGCACTTCCTGTGTCTGCCGCAACTGCATATCCATAATCAGCTGCTTTGCCCGGAACTTCCACATATACTCTTGTTCCCAGTGGTATAACCTTTGGATCCACTGCAATTATTCCTTTTCTAGCCTTGACTCCGGTTGCGGTAATACCAAAACCGGGATCTCCAGGGTTTTTACCAGTATCTTTAAATGAAGATGTATATGAAGTTGCCTTCATATCAATTGCCTTTGAAAATCTTAATGTATCTCCACGCGATGTCTTGTAGTTTAAAACCGTACCTACTTCAACAATTTTGTCTAGAGGATTTTGTGATACCACCTCTTTAACTAATTGTTTTGTAATCTGCTTTCCATTCTCATAAACCACTTTATAAATCTTTTCGCGGACTCCTTCTTTTCCTTCTCGAACTGTATTTTTTATTCCGACATCTAGCCGGTCATTTTCTTTAGTAATTGTTTTAAATGGAATAGGTATTGCCTCCGTCACTGTTTCTTCATCAACACGAACTATAGAAATGTCCATATCCGGTACTATTTTGTCCTCTAACTTAGACCCAATAAATTTGTCATTCCCATCAAAACTTATAGCATTATCACTAAGTACCTCTTTAACAGTGTCCTTATATGTCTTTACGTCAAGCTCTTTTCCATCAACTTTAATTGTAACAGGTACTGCTCGTTTAATTTGAATATTATTTTCCTTAATCTTCACGAGCTTTGCATCTAACGGCATACTTACATAGTCTTCATTTTCTACTTTTATGCCTGTTTGCTCTAATACCTCTCCAACTGTAGCCTTCATTGTTTTAATTACAATCTCTTGCCCATTATCGTTGATTACTACGTTTCTTTTTAATCCATCGAATACAAAAAATCCAGCAGTAATGGATATAACAACAGCAATGAGTATAATTGCAACATCTAGAGGCTTAATTCTTAATTTAGAAAAATACCTTTTAATATTTTTCGCAATCGGTGTCATAATACTAACCTCCTGTTAAAATATTCAAAGGGACTATTTTTATTTTAGTCTAAGCACATATATTTGTCAAACCAATCGCCTATTTACTGGAAATATTTTTCCAAAATAACCCCTTTTTAACAATTATTAACTGAATTTTAGTATATTAAACACCTTTCTAATTTATACCTATTTATAATTTGCTATTAACTAAATCTATTGTAATTAAAGTGTTTCAAGGCTCATTTTTTAATTCTAATAACATCCACTCATTAGTGTATGAATTAAATTCCATAGTTATAAATTTTTCATTGCTTCCACTTTTAAAAATGCTGCCTTCAACTTCTTCATCATTAGGAGCGGATGCAGGCTTAATAACTTCGAAAACCACTTTTAGCTTAATTTTCATTATATCTTCATCATCTTTTAAATCAATATAGGGTTCTGAACTCTCAAGCTTTATTTCCTTAAACTCCTTTTGGTACATTTCTTTAAGAGAATTTATATCTCCAACCAATGTTCTATCTACTGAGTTTTTACTTATAAATGCTTGTGCATTCTCATAGCTTTTTGAGTTTAAACTGTCTGTCCACTTCTTTATAACATTATTCATAGATGTAACATCAATATTTTTTTTAAGTGTTATAATCAAGTCATTTCTTAATTGAATTTCTTTCTTTAATTCTGCATTCTCGTTATTTAACATGGAAGAATGTTTTCTTATTGTCTCATTATCATTTGTAATGGTTTCTAACTTTGTGGTGAGTTCTCTATTGAGTCTATCAAGATTATTCATCTTTTCACTAAGCGTTTCAATAGTGAGATTATTGGACTGCTTCATATTTTGAAAGCTTTCCTGTTGTTTCTCTCTGTCCCATAGTAAGTAGTTAAAAGAAATAAGTATGGCAATTAAAAATATAAATACAATAACAATAATAAGCTTTTTCATATTTTTATCCATTCCTTTCACTTCGTTAAAGAAACCAATGCTTCTCCCGAAGCAACCCATATGATAGAACTAATAATTTCTTGATGCTCAGAGAACAGTTAATCTATTCTGAATAGTTTCTTAGCATTAGAAAAAGTAGTATCTGCTACTTCTTGGGCGCTAATACCTTTTATTTCGGCTATTTTATCTATGATATAAGTCAAATACCCTGAATTATTTCGTTTGCCTCTAAAGGGTTCTGGCGCTAAATAAGGGCAGTCTGTTTCAATTAGCAATCTATCTAATGGAACTGCTTTAACGACTTCTACAACCTTTTTAGCATTTTTGAAGGTTACTACTCCACCAATGGATATGTGAAAATTATAATCTAGCATGTCCATTGCCATTTCCGTACTACCTGAGAAACAATGAAAAATGCCGCCAATCTCACTTGCATTTGTCTTCTTAATTATCTTTACAGAATCCTCATGGGCATCTCTGTCATGTATAATGATAGGAAGACTGAGCTCCTTTGCAAGCTCAATCTGCCTTTCAAACCATACTCTCTGTATATCTCTTGGAGGATCACCATAATAATAGTCCAACCCTATTTCACCGATTGCAACTACCTTTTTATTTTTTGAAAGCAGTCTTATTTTATCTAATATGCCTTCATGCATTTTGTCTGCATATTCAGGATGTATTCCCAAGGCAATATAAATAAAATCGTATTTTTCAGCAAGTGCAATATTCACATCTAAAGAATCCAGACTTGCAGATGCATTGAGTATATAAGTCACTCCATTTTGGTGTAATTCCTCTAATAGTTCATCTCTGTCTTCATCAAATTTGCTGTCATCATAATGTGCATGTGTATCAAAAATCAAAGTATCACCTATTTAAAATAATTTAAAAAATAATTTATCACAATCTGCCACAGCAGTCCTTATCCAACTCTTGCTCCGCTTTCCATGTCTTTGTCTATTGTGACAAGAGAGAGACCATTATCATTTGATGCTGCAAGAATCATTCCCTGTGACTCAATACCTCTTAACTTAGCAGGTTTTAAGTTAGCTACAAGTATTAATGTTTTACCCACCATTTCTTCAGGTGTATAATACTTTGCAATACCCGAAACAACCTGCCTTGTTTCATCTCCTACCTGAAGCTTCATTTTTAAGAGTTTATCTGCTTTTTCAACCTTTTCTGCTTCTATTACTTTGGCAACTCTTAAATCAACCTTTGAGAAATCATCAATTGTAATAAGATTTGCATTTGTCTCATTGTCGTTATCAGAAGTCTCACTTGCTGGTTCATTTTTTGCTTGTTTTTTCAAGTCTTTTTCCGCTTTCTCTGCTTTTCCCGCTGTTTCAGCTTTTTCTGATGCTGAAGCATTAGCTTGGCTCATTTTTTCTATTTCTTCGAGTTCTTTCTTTACATCTATTCTTGGGAATATTATCTCGCCCTTTTTAACACTAGCCCCTGATGGATACAAACCCCACTCCTTAGCTTTATCCCATTCAACGAGGCTCTTATCCATTATTCCTAACTGATTCCATATCTTTTCTGGTGTTTCAGGCATAAATGGCAAAATAAGAATACTGACTACTCTCAGTGTTTCTGCAAGGTTATACATTACTTGTGCAAGTCTTGCTGCATTTGACTCATCCTTAGCTAATATCCAAGGCATTGTTTCATCAATATATTTATTTGCTCTAGAAATTACTTTCCATATTTCAGTTAGAGCTGTGCTAAACTGGAGTTTATCAATTAAATCATCTACCTTTTTTGGCGTTTCCATTACAATTTTTATCAAATCATCGTCAAAATCACCTGATGTCTTAGCATCAGGAATAGTGCCAGCAAAGTATTTATCTATCATAGCAACAGTCCTGCTAACTAGATTTCCTAAATCATTTGCCAAATCAGAATTTATTCTATTTATAAGTGCTTCATTCGAGAAAATTCCGTCTGATCCAAATGGAACCTCTCTAAGCAGGAAATATCTTATAGCATCAAGTCCATATTTATCTACCAGTATCTTAGGGTCAACAACATTCCCTTTAGATTTTGACATCTTTCCGCCTTCAAGCAGAAGCCAGCCATGTCCATAAATCTGCTTTGGCAGCGGTATATCAAGCGCCATAAGCATTGCAGGCCAAATTATAGTATGGAACCTCACTATTTCCTTAGCCATCAAATGAACATCTGCTGGCCAATATTTCTGATAATCAGAATCATTCTCTGATAAATAGCCAAGTGCTGTAATATAGTTTGACAAAGCATCTACCCATACATATACAACATGCTTATCGTCAAAAGTAACCGGTATACCCCAATTAAAAGAGGTTCTTGATACACATAAATCTTCTAATCCTGGTCTTAAGAAATTATTGAGCATCTCATTTTGTCTTGATGTGGGCTGAATAAAGTCAGGATTTTCCTCAATCAGTTTAATTAGTCTATCCTGATACTTGGATAATCTGAAGAAATAGCTTTCCTCCTTGGTTATTTCTACATCACGTCCACAGTCCGGACATTTGCCATCTACAAGCTGAGTCTTTGTCCAAAAGGACTCACAAGGTGTGCAGTACCAGCCCTCATATGAACCTTTATATATATCTCCCTGGTCATATAGCTTTTTGAATATCTTCTGAACAGTGCTTATATGTTGTTCATCTGTTGTTCTGATAAACTTGTCATTAGTTATTTTCATCAATTTCCAAAGGTCTGTTATACCAGCTACGATTTCATCAACATAGGCTTTTGGGGTTATTCCCTTCTCCTCAGCCTTTCTTTGTATTTTCTGACCGTGCTCGTCAGTTCCTGTCAAAAACATTACATCGTATCCAGTCAACCTTTTATATCTAGCTACAGCATCTGCTGCAACAGTTGTATATGAATGTCCTATGTGAAGATTACCGCTTGGATAATATATGGGTGTAGTAATATAATAAGTCTTTTTTGGCATGCTTTCCTCCTCATCTGCCACAAATTGTTACTTTTCAATAGAAACAACGAGACAATAACATTTTTATTATAGAATAGTGATTATAATTACTTCGCAAAATGTTATAATTATAAAAATTACATATTATAACTATACATATTTGTTAATAATTTTTCAAGGATAATATTATCTAGAAAATAAGATATATACAAATTTGGCTAATATCCATCCTCTTAAAATCAACTTAGCCTATGGAGGGTTATACTAATTTCATTCTGCTGTTTCTAACCCGAATAGTCTATTGATAAGTATTAACACATAATGTATAGTTTATATGTTTATCAAAGTATGTGCTGTATATTATAATGTCAAAAGCTAAATAGTAACAAAATATATGCTTTCCAAGCATCAAGCACAAATTATCCTACATAATAGACTAATGCAGGATGATAGGACTAACGTAGCGCAACGAAAGGAATTAATTAATATGTCTGATTTTATAAACTGCATTTACTTTAAAAATAAATACTCCAAAATCGTCTATCCAATAATTATAAGAAAAATATCGGAGTATAGTAAATATGCAAGTAAAATCAAATCACGTTCAATAAGGGCTTATGCTCTAGAGGCTTTGGAGAAGAATAAATTTGATTTTACAGTTTCATCAGTTTTTATTCTGTACCCACATGTTGATATACCTTTGGCTGCTGATGTTGTATTTTCGTTTCAAGCAATTATTCAATATTTAGATACAATATGTTCCCACTCTTCAGAGAGTTCAGAAGCATTTTTAAAGTTAATTTTCTCATCCCTTAAGGATGCAACAAATATTCGTTCTGATGATTTTATTAAGTATTTTACCTTTTTCCCTTCCAAAGATGATGATGGATATTTAAGCATACTTGTGGAAAAATGCAGGCAAAGGGTTCTATCTCTTCCATCCTTCGATATAGTCAGGGATTATATTGTTGCCTATTTGTCCTTATTTATTGATTTACAGGTCATAAAATATTCATCTGACCAATACAATAGAGAGTTAAATCTTCATAACTGGAGTGATGTCCATTCGCAAAATTATACAGATATATCAAACTGGGAATACTGCTTGTCCATTGATTCTCCTCTTACTTTACAGATGCTGCTCTCTTTAGCTACTAATCCTGATTTGACTGAGATTGAACTTGAAAGGATAAATAATTCATTCTTTCCTTGGATAGGCGGTATTCAAAAAATACTAGAGGGCTACTTAAACTATAATGACACGCTTTTTTCCAGAAGCATTAACCATATTTTTTATTATCCAAATTTAAAAGAGTTTGAAGACAGAATCATTTATTTTATTGAAAAAGCCTCTGAAAACAAGGTTGCAATTTTTAAAACATATCGCTGCATAATAAGAATATTGCTAATAATATATGTTACACACCCAAAAGCAATTATTGGTATGAATAGAATTACCAGCAAGGTTCTTCTCCGTGCAGGAGGTCGTGGAATGTTTGTTTACAACAGTATTTTAAAGGCTATAAAAACAGATTGACTTAACTATCTAAATAAAAAGCCGAGCCATGCTAATGTAATATACAAATTTATGAAAAATTCAAGCTAAAGCATTATATGTTGAGTATTTTGAATACTAGAGTAATATACTTATTTATGAAGTAATCAAGTTAAAGCATTACATTAAGTATTTTAGATGCTAGAGTAATATACGGATTTTTAAAAGTTCTATACTGTAGGTCAATTGGGTAAAGGTTAATTTGGCACAGCACGTTTGTAAATAATTTTTTATTAAATAAATCATTGCAATTTCGTAATCTACCCAAATACAAACCTGCATGCCCATAATGAAGCTATGATACTAATGATGTCAGCCATAATAGCTGCTATAAGTGTATACCTTATATTTTTGATACCGACGGCACCATAATACACCGCCAGAGTGTAGAATATAGTCTCTGTAGAGCCCATCATAACTGCAGCTACTCTGCCCTCAAAGGTATCTGGTCCAAAGGTTTTTATTATCTCTGTTACAAATGCAAAAGAAGCACTGCCTGAAATTGGCCTTAACAAAGCTAATGGCGCAACCTGTGGAGGCATACCTAATAGGTCTATTAATGGTCTCAATATATATATAAGTATATCCATTGCTCCAGAAGCCTTAAAAACACCTACTGCCACCAATAATCCAACTAACGAAGGCATTATTCTTATAATTGTCTCTATTCCCTCTTTTGCGCCATCAACAAATAAATCATAAGCCTTAACTTTTTTTAATACAGCAGCAGCTAGTATTATAAGAAATATTGCAGGCAATGCAAAATCTGATATGCTTCTTATAAACTCCATAATCACCACATTCTAGCTTTCTTTTTTTCATCCCATACTTTTGATAACAGCTTAGCAGCTATAATACCCATAATTGTCGCACATATGGAAGCAATCCAAATACACACTATTATATCAGCTGGCTTCTTTGCACCTTCAGCTGTTCTCAGCGCTATTATATTAGCTGGAATTAGTTGAATTGCAGCAGTATTTAAAACTAAGAACATACACATTGAATCGGTAGCTGTTTTCTTATCCTTGTTTAAGCTTTGTAATTCGTTCATAGCTTTAATACCAAGTGGAGTTGCAGCATTACCAAGACCAAAAAAATTTGCCACCAGATTCATAACTATGGCTCCCAGTGCAGGGTGATTTTTAGGTATATCCGGGAATAAAAATACCATTATTGGTCTGACAAGCCTGCCAATCAAATTAACCAACCCACTCTTTTCTGCCACCTTCATTAGTCCTGTCCATAAGCACATTACACCTAATAGACCAAAACAAACTACAACCGCAGACTGTGCAGAATCCATAGCAGCTTTTGTAACCTGATCAATTCTACCATTAAAAATTCCTGCAATAAAACCTATTATAAGTAGTCCAATCCATATGTAATTAATCATATCTACCCCTAAATATCTTAGTAACTTTTTGTACAGTCAACTTTTACAGTGTAATAATACTCATTTACATCTTGACTTATTAAATTAAATAATTAAAATATTATTCGGATACTAATTTTTATATATAAATACAATTTTTATAATGTAAAAGCTGGTTAATTAAATATATGCGATAATTTATATTATTTATGACTAAACTTTTGCTCGATTATTGTCGAATATATGCGTGTAAGCTTCAACCTATTCCAGTATTATTTTTCTATCTTTGTAATTTAATTTGTAACAAAATATTAACAAAAATTTAATATTTCTTTCATATAATTAATTAGGTATCTGAAACGCGCTAAAATTAAGTATTTTTCTTACATCCTTACTCTCAAATACCAATTTATTTTTATTATTTTAAAGTTGACGGTAAATGGAATATATGGTATTATAAATTCGAAGTTTGTCGAAATATAAAGTGTATATAGGAGGTTTTTTATTATGAAGTCTACAGGTATTGTAAGAAAAGTTGATGAGTTAGGAAGGGTTGTATTACCAATTGAGTTACGCAGAACGTTTGATATCGCTGAGAAGGACGCACTAGAAATTTATGTTGATGAATCAACAATTATTCTAAAGAAGTACGAACCAGCTTGTATTTTCTGCGGTAATGCAAAGGATGTTCAAGTTTATAAGGGTAAAAATATTTGCCCTGATTGTCTAAAAGAATTAAAAGGTAACTAATATCAATTTGATTTCTAATTGCATCGAAAATAAAGGGAGCCTCCTATAGAGGTTCTCTTTATTTTTTTATATTACACTAATGCAAATGATGCATTGTTCATTAGTAATCTTAGCCATACAAAGGGCTATAATTGCTGGAAACTTATCAGCGGTTTGCTGATGCAAAAAATAATATATAAAGAAATAATGTAATAAGAAATAATATCTAAAGTAATAATATACTATTACTTTTTCATAACCACATTATACACATCTCTTTTAATCATTCCTCTTTCATCTGCCACCTTTTTTATGGCATCTTTCTTGGTTAAGCCTTCATCAATATACATTTGAACATGTTCTTCTATGCTAATCTCAGCAAATTTATTTTTCTCATTTTCTTCAAGTATATTACGACTCTGTCCCTCTACTATCAAAACATATTCCCCCTTAGGCAGCTTTTCAGAATATAAATCTATAGCCTCAAGGATACTGCATCTAATAACCTCTTCATGAATTTTTGTCAATTCTCTTGCTAGTGCTATCCTTCTATCTCCCAAAGCATTATATATATCCTTCAAAGTATATGGAAGCTTGTGAGGAGCCTCATAAAATATAATTGTTCTTATTTCATCCTTTAATCTGTTCAAGTGCTCTTGCCTTGCTCTCTTATTCATAGGCAAAAAACCTTCAAAAACAAATTGTCCTGTAGGCAATCCAGATATCACCAATCCAGTCATAGCTGCAACAGGTCCAGGAATCATAGTAACTTTAATGTCATTGTCTACAGCCAGCCTTACCAAATCCTCTCCAGGATCTGATATTCCTGGGCTCCCAGCATCTGATACCAATGCAATATTCTTACCCAACTCAAGTTGTTCAATTAAATAGTTTCCTTTGGTATTTTTATTATGCTCATGGTAGCTAATTAATGGTTTTTTTATTTCAAAGTGATTAAGGAGTTTAATAGATTGCCTTGTATCTTCTGCTGCAATCATATCCACCATCTTAAGTGTATCTATTGCCCTAAATGTTATATCTTGAAGATTCCCTATAGGAGTTGCCACAAGATAAAGAGTACCTTTTTCACTCAATTTTTGTTACCTCTCTGCCATATATTTTGTGTATTTCATCTGAATAGGTCCCGTCTAAATTATATACATATAGCGGTTCTTGAACCTTTAACTCTGGTTTTCCTCCCCTATTACCCTTTATCAATATCATATTAGGTTTTTTATAGGGTTTAGGATGCACAAATCTCAGATATTTCGGCTCTATCCCATTATTTCTCATACTGCATATTACATCTGCCAGCCTTTCTGGTCTATGAACCATAGCCAGCTGTCCCCCAGGTTTTAGTAATGCTGCTGCTGAACCTACAACATCCTCTAAGCTGCAAAGAATTTCATGCCTTGAAATAGCCTTGCTGTCATGGGGATTAACAAGACCACAGCCCTTATTAGTATAAGGTGGGTTTGACACTACTAAATCAAAACTGGATTTAGCAAAATATTCGTTATATTTCTTAATATCTCCATGCACTATTTGCACTCTGTTTTGCAATTCATTAAGAATAACACTTCTATTTGCCATTTCAGCCATGCTTTCTTGTATCTCAAGCCCCACAATTGTTTTTGCCTGGGTTTTTCCTGCTAATAATATCGGTATTATCCCTGTTCCTGTACCAATATCAAGCACTCTATAATTTCTTTTAACGTCTGCAAAGTCAGACAATAGAACAGCATCTACTCCAAAGCAAAATTTCTCCACATTCTGGATAAGTCTTAAGCCTTTAAGCTGTAAGTCATCAATGCGTTCTTTATCATTTATCTCAACCAATACGGCACCTCTATCAATAAACTATTTTTACTTGAAAAAAAGGCCAAATAAAGGTTTACCCCTTATCTGACCTTCATTACCTAAAATATTACTTTTGTTCTGGAGCATCAACAGGACATACACTTGCACATGCGCCACATTCGATACATGCATCAGCATCTATTACGTATGCGCTATCTCCTGCAGTTATGCAAGATACAGGACATTCTGGTTCACAAGCGCCACAGCTAATACATGCATCTGATATAAAATATGCCATTTAAAATACACCTCCTAAGATTTTAAGAAAAAACATTCAGTAACATCATGCGTTTCGCTATTATTTTAACACCATTTCTCCCTAATGACAATGAAATTATAAAATAAAAACTAGTCCTCTAATTCTTTTAGAGCTTCTAAATCTATATCAGGCTCTTCAATAGTGGCTGCATCTTTAATAACCTTAACTTCACCTTCTCTAAAATCATAATCTCTTAACTCATTATCATTCCCCTCATCGAGTTTAATCTTAAGAGTCTCCCTTAAAAGATTAACACTCACAACCGTTCCATGTCCTTCAGGAGTATCTACTATAGCACCTACCTTAGGTACTCTTCCCAACAAATCCTCATATGCTTCCTGCTCATATTTGAGGCAGCACATAAGTCTTCCGCAAGTACCAGATATCTTTGTTGGATTTAGTGATAGTGACTGCTCTTTAGCCATTTTTATTGATACGGGTTGGAACTCACCTAAGAATGAATTACAGCAAAGAACTCTTCCGCATATACCCATTCCACCCATCATCTTAGACTCGTCTCTAACTCCAATTTGTCTTAATTCAATTCTTGTCTTAAATACTGCAGCTAAATCCTTTACTAGTTCTCTAAAATCCACCCTGCCGTCAGCCGTAAAGTAGAATAATACTTTATTATTATCGAAAGTGTATTCTACATCTATAAGCTTCATATCAAGCTTGTGGTCGCTTATTTTTTGAAGGCAGATATCATATGCCTCTTTTTCTTTTCTGTCATTTTCTTCAGCATGAGCGGCATCCTCTTCAGTTGCTATTCTAATTACCTTTTTAAGAGGTGCCACTATTTCTGATTCATCCACTTCTCTATTAGGAACAACTACTAATCCATATTCAATGCCTCTTGCAGTTTCAACTATTACATTTTGATTTAAGTCAATTAAAAGGTCTCCGGGATCGAAATAATATATCTTTCCTGCACTTTTAAACCTAACACCTACAACATTAACCATTTATATGATTCCTTTCTATTATACGCTTATGAATTATTTAGAAACAACGCAGTCTCACTTATAGTGCATAGATACAGCTACATTTCAATGAGGCGATAGACATTCTCACTGTCTAAATCAGTACTTAACGCGCCTCACTTAATGGTGAAAACATGCTCTGTTGAATTTTCATTAACATTACCTCAACTGTAAGCTGGAAATTTGCGTTAACCTCCAAGCTTTTCTTTGCACTCCAAATTGCACGAGTGCTTTTTATCAAGCTAGATAGATTAATATCCGCATTCTTAATTATCATATCTTTTTTGTCAGAATTAATCAATATACTAAAGTTGCCTGTTTGATTATATACAATTAAATCTCTTAAAAACATTAATATTACACGCAGTATATAGTCTATCTTATCATCATATTTCTCAAATAGTTCATAAAGTGCATACACATCAGTGTCCTTTGATTGCAGCAATTGCATGGCTTGCTCTAATATTACATCTCTTATTTCTAAATACTCTGGTGAATCAACCAAATCTATTGCTGTTCCTATTACACCATCAGCATATGACGTAATAAAATCCCATTCTGGCTTTATAACTCCATATTTGGCTTTAAGAATTTCTCTTAATTCCTCATGGCTTAATTTGTTAAAAAATATTCTTTGACATCTTGAACGAATAGTAGGAGTCATAGCTGTACCCGATTGTACAGTAAGTATAAAAACAACAAACCCCGGTGGTTCTTCAAGTGATTTGAGCAATGCATTTTGAGCCTGAACAGTCATATTATCGGCATTATTTATAACGAAAACTTTATATTTAGAATATAAGGGTCTTATTATTATTCCCTTTAATATATTTCTTATATCTTCCACGCTAATACTCTTGTCATCATCTAAATTAATTTCCTGGAAATCTGGATGAGAACTCTGCTGAATTAGCTGACAAGTCTTACACCTTCCACATGGTGCATCTTTCTCCTCACACATCAGCATTGAAGAAAAAGCCAGCGCAGTTTCTCTTTTCCCAATACCCTTAGCACCCTCAAATATATACGCATGGCTGATATTATCACTCTTTATTGCTGTTTGTAAGGTATTCAACACCCTTTGGTGTCCTAGCATCGTAACTTTTAACCTCCTGCCGTTATAAAAACAAATCCAGAATTAGGCCTCTTATATCCTCCAATTTTTTTAATATCTTAATATTGTCCTGTTCAGCCTTCAACACTTCATTTGTTAGTTCTATAAGTTCTTCGTTAATTTTTTTAATAATAGCATAAACCCTATGCCTGCCACGCCTATCTAAAAAACTCTTTTTTGAAAAGCTATGGGAATGAGCAACTGCCTCATCAAGAAATTCCGATATAAGCTTTTTATATATTTTCAAATCACGAATGTCAGCCTTTTTCTCAAGCTTTTTCCCCTGACTTTGAATCTTATCTGCAAGGGTCCTAATTCTTTCTTCATAATTTGCAGTTTCTAATCTTCTCATCTGAGATGCAAAGTTAACATCTCGTTCATTACGAATAGTCCTTTCATCTCTTTCAGGGAAAGTTTTAATTCTAGAATTATTAGAAGTATCTTGTATTTTTATGGCGTACTCACTTCCTCACATACATATTTTGATTAGTTTTTATTAAACTTTATAAAACTTCTCAACATTCATAACAAATATAGTGGCTCCACCAACATTCACCTCGACCGGATAAGGCATATACATACCACTCATAATATCAATTCCACCCGGTGCAGCTGGTGAATTAATAACTTGCTTTCTGCTTTTGGACTTTGTCTCTATTATAGCAATAACTTCATCTAACTTCTCTTCCTCAACCCCAACCAATAAGGTAGTATTTCCTGCCCTTAAAAAGCCTCCTGAGGAACATAATTTAGTTACTCCAAAACCATTCTTATTGAGTTCTTCCATTACTTTTCTGCCATCCTCATCATGTACAATCGCATAAACAAGTTTCATAGTGCGCTACCCCCTTAATTTATTTTAAAGAATAGTGTCAATATATTCATTTATTTGTGAAGAAATCTCATCCATTGGTTTTTCGGCATCTATTGTCATAATTCTATCTGGAAATAACAATGACATTTTCTTGTATCCCTCATATACACGCTTATGAAAATCCAGCTTTTCTTGCTCTATTCTGTCAGCACCAGTTGCATTAATTCTCCTTTTTATTGCGGTCTCAGGATCAATGTCCAAAAAAAATGTTATATCTGGACTAATTCCATCTATTGCTACTCTGTTAACATCTGCTATCAACCTGAGATCAATACCTCTGCCAAAACCTTGATAAGCATAACTAGAATCAACAAATCTATCACATATCACTATTTTTCCGGCTTCTATGGAAGGCTTGATTATCTGTGCAATATGTTGAGCTCTTGACGCCGCATATAATATCATCTCGGTCAGCGGATCAATCTCTGTATTAGCTGGATCTAGAATCAAGTCTCTGATCAATTCACTTACTTTTGTGCCTCCAGGTTCACGGGATAATACAACCTCATAACCCTTATTTTTAAGATATTCCTCTAATAATTTGATTTGTGTGGTTTTCCCCGAACCATCAGTACCCTCAAAAGTTATAAATTTGCCATTTTTCATTTGTTTTCCTCCAGCCAATTGTCCTCTGAAATACGGTTACTTTAAGAATTCTATAATTTATTAATACTTAAATCCATATAAAAAAATGTTAATAAATTTACTGATATTTAAATTATATCATACTACTTAACAACTTGGACACATTTATTATGACTGAGTCCATTTATCGTGCCCCCAATTTCAGCAATAGCAGTTATATATTGTATGTGCTTTTCCTCAATTATTTCTCCAGGATATAAAACGGGTATCCCCGGAGGGTATGGTGTTATAACATCTGCACATATTCTGCCACAGCTTTCGTAAATAGGAATTTTTTCCTTGATAGCCGTGTAAGCTTCATAGGGTAAGACTCCTTTATTGATGTTATTCACTGCGGCTTTTCTCATATTGGTAACCCCATTAGTCTCAATCAAATTATTTATTATATTATTATGTAATTCTTTATAGTACTTCTTTATAATGTTACTATTCATATTTATATTTTCTGTTTTTTTCTTATAATCTATTATCTTTGGCAAACCTTTCATAGCATCTAGTAATGCTGAAAATGTCTCATGATTATCAGCTGTTGTTGTAATAAATACCAAGTTTTCAAAGTCTGCCATCTCAACTTGTGTCTTAAACTTCTCTCTTAATAGCTTTTCCGCATAATAGCCACTTATACCAAGCTTGCTAATATTTATAACTAATCTTGTAAAATCATACATACTATTTGACAGGACCCTATATTCAGGACACTTTTCAAGTTCTTTTTTAAACCATTCAATTTCATCAATAAGCAAATCTAGCTTTTGCGCTCCCTCTCGCTCCATTAATTCTCTAGCAATATCAAGATATGACATTAAAATATATGACGGACTTGAAGTTTGAAGCATACTTAAATTCAATTTCAACCTGTCGGTATCAACTCTATTGCCATTTACATGCAAGTATGCCCCCTGTGTTAAAGCAGGAAGGGTTTTGTGTGCGCTCTGTATGCAAATGTCTGCGCCGTGCTTGATTGCAGAAGGCGGCAGCTTTTCATTAAATGCTAAATGCGCTCCATGTGCTTCATCCACAATAAGCAGCTTATTGTGAGAATGCACTAAGCTGCTTATTTCCTCAATGCTACTACATATACCATAATAATTTGGCCTAGTTATCAGCACGGCCACCGCATCTGGGTGCTGGCAAAGCAACTTTTCTATGCTTTTTGCAGTTATTGCTCCAGTAATTCCAAAGTCACAAATATATTGAGGATAGGCAAAAACTGGCTCTGCGCCAGATAATATAAGCCCTGACACCACGGATTTATGCGAATCTCTCCCTATGATGATTTTCTGTCCTCTGGCGCAGACACTCATGATGGCTGCCTGAATACCGCAAGTGGAACCATTAACTAAAAAAAATGTCTTATCAGCACCGAATGCTTTGGCAGCCAACTCCTCAGCCTCTTTTATAATTCCCTCTGGATAGTGCAAATTGTCTGTGCCTTCTATTTCTGTAACATCCAGCTTCAAAACTTCCTGAGCCAGTTCCTGCGGAATTCCTCTAGAGAGTTTGTGCCCTGGCATGTGAAATATGTTTATATTTTTTTTAGCGTATTCCCGTAGGTAGTTGTATATTGGGGTGTTGTAGGGGTTCATAGTGGTCACCTGCTTTGAATATAATTTTATTTATTATTGTATGAGTTATATTACCAATAAACAATCCTTATGGTTAATCATTTAATTTTGTAATTAAACTATTAATACTAAGTAAATCATACAGCAATAAATAACTTTAATTTATATTAAATCAACACTTGAGTTTAAGTTAATCAATAGTTTCTTTAATGCTCCACATTCATTTTCAGTCATTTTAAAATCATCATCTTCTTTAAAAAATCCTAACTGATCGACTATATCTTTATATAGTTTACTTAGCGTTCTTTCATACAATTTATCTTCATCTATAATATTTGAGACAATAAATTCAATTAGCTGTTTTTCTGTGATTGGTTTTCCAGTAGTTTCTTCTAGCCTATGCTTCAATTCATCACAGTAAGCCTTATTATAAATCAATCTCTTTTTTATTAAATCCATTACTTCATCTTTATGATAATAGTATAACGGTTCAATCATAAAAAATTCCATATTGTTTTCAGCTTTTTTAACAAGTTCCTTTTTCTCATCAATCTCTTCTGAGGATTCTAAAACAATCTTAAACTCATCTTTACTACTTCCTGTGAATAGATATTTTATAGGCTTGTACCTAAATTTCAAATAGTCTTCAAATCCATGTTCATATGGATGAAGGTATGACTTATAATTAAATTCTTTATCACCTTTTATTGAATTACAAAATTTACAACAAGGAATTAAATTGTATAGCGACATTGATAAATAAGGATATCTAGATTTAGGATAAAAATGATCCAAATCAGCTCTGACACCGCACCCTTCTTCACGATAAACAGGTGTTATGTATTGTCTGTTACAATATGGACAACTCTTTATCCCTAGGGACATTACTAGAGTATATGCATTCCATTTTGAATTTTTCTTACCTTTATTGAATTCTGAGTAGGTATCTGTTGTTAAGAAAGCATTATTGAATGTACATTTACATTGTTCATAGCTATTTTGTATAATCTCTACGACGTCATTAATAATATCGGCTTTCAACTTTTTATTAACTTTTTGAATTTCGCAAATAAGTTCTTCATTCACAAATTTTAGTTCATCGGATATTTTGTTATAGCGTCTAATTTCATTACATATTTTATTTATTAATATGCTTTTATTATACACTTTATAAAATGATGAATTTGGCGATTTTAACTTTGTTAGCAACTCTATATATTTAATGACATCATTACCTTTTTGTGAAAACTTGTTATACCCGAAAGCATCCAGAAGAAGTTTTGAAAAACTGTTTTTTATTTTCTTTTTATGGTCATATATAATTACATTTGTTGCTATTCCGTAATTGTTTTCTATTTCTATTACTCGTTCATACAATTTATGAGGAGGTGCTATAAATATATTGTCTGTATCCGAGTTGAATGACAACTGATTCATTTTTACCATTTTTTTTAGTGATTTTATTTCTTTTATCAACTTTTTTATAAATATAAATAAGCCTTCAAGAAGGTCTTCTTCACTTTTTACACCAATGTTTTCGCACATCTCAGATAAATATTCTTTTGTCACCCTAGATGTAAATTCCGAACTCAATTTTTTGAGTTTTTTCTCAATTTCGCTTATATTCACTATATATTCTGCATGCCGTACTATTATTTGCGTAGTCATAAGCGACTTCAAATTAATCATATCTGACACCACACTTATTAATTAGTCCTTTTATGAAAGATGCCTTTTTCTCATTATCTAACATTGAAAATTTGTTTAGTAAAACCTGAACCTCCTCTTCAACTTTTTCATCCTCATTTTTTATTTCCTTCAGCCACTGTTGCCTTATCTCCAACTCCTTTTCTAATGATTTTTTAAAAATCGGTTCACTAATCTGATCAATAAGATATTCGAGACTCCTTATGTCTTCATCAGTGATTTCTCTATTCTTATATCTATGTTGGAAAATTGATTTGTCATTAAAAACTCTTTTAGATAATGTATCTCTAGGTTTGTCACCCTCATTAGTATCATCACCAAACACCTTTTTACAAGTTTTCTCAATTTTTAGCTTGGCAAATTCTCCTATCGTATCATCTAAGAAGAAGGATTTCTTAACAATGTCATGCAAATTAGCAGCAAATGTGTTAAAGTTGTTCAGTTCAATATTGAATCTTTTAGCTCCAGAGTTATCTGTATCAGGTTTTAATAATATTAAATCTTGTTTTCTTATATCAGACAATAAAAATGTTGAATGTGTACTAATTACTAATTGGACATTCAAACTTTCACCCTTTGTCTTAATGATTGTATCATTTAAAGTTTTGATTGTATGGGTAAGAAGTTGAATAAATTGTCTTGACCAATTAGGATGAAGTCTTTGGTCAGGCTCATCCATTAATATAACATGTAACGCTCTCTCTTCATTTCCAAGAACATTGATAAACTTGGAAAATATATCAAGCATACAGCGTTCTCCATCTGAAACATATGGTATGGAAAATGTAAATTTTCCCCATACATCATTATAAAAATCAGATTTATATGTGTACCACTTATTAATATCTTTAAACAATTCTGAAATTGTCTTATTTATTGTATGAATCCTTGAATCAATAATCAAGCCATACTCATAAAAATAGCTTTCATCAAGTTTACAAAGCTGGCAGAATATTTCCTCAAAGGCCACCTGATATTTATTATCTTTCCCAAGATTATTTATAGAGTCAATTCTAAGTAACAAGTAACGTCCTAATAAAATATTATTAGTTAGAGTCTCTTTAAAATCATCACATTCTTTAAATTCCTCTTCTATTTGTTTAAATACGCTTTTCCTGATGTCTTTTAATCTATAAATAATTTTTCTAATCAACTCAAAATCATAAATTTTTTTAATTTTTTGAATGTCGTTTATGTTGTCTTCGTTTTCCCAAATAAGCGTTCTAATTAACTCAAAATCAGCAATTTCCTTAAAAACACTGACTGTTTTCTTACAAACTTCATATTCATTTTTATCAATAAGTTCTAGATACCTCTCTACTTCTTCAGGCTTTAGTCTACCGAATTCCTCATCAAGACTATTTCCTGAATCTTCTTCGTAAGTAAATTTAATCACCGCATTCAGAGCATTTAATATATATCTTATGCTTAAGCTTTTTAAATATCTGTGCTTATAATTGATTCTTTCATTGCTTGCATTAACCTCTTCATTATTTTTCGATTTTGCATTTAGAAAAATAGAAGGTCTTGGACTTTTCAATCCGCTTTTTATATATAATTCTTTTTCTATTTCATCAATCTTTCTTTTTATTTTTTTTATTTTTTCTTTTTTAATGGAGTTATCATCTAATTTAAAAAATTCACCATCTAAAGAAAATTCACTAGAATATGTATCATTCATTTGTATTAGTAGATCTGTTTTTAAAATTCCTGCTTTAAAATATTCATATTTGGGGTCAAAAAGGATTTCATAAATACTTAAATAATCATTTGGCTCAAATATTCCTTCTTCTAAGTCTTGTCTTTTTAATAAATAAGTATCATCTCTCTCTTCTCTACGCTTATAGTTTAAGGACCGAGTTTTTCTGTGACTAAAACTCTGTGAAAAATAATATATATTTACTAGTTCAGCAATTTTCTTTTCTTTAAAAATCTCAAACTTATACTCTTCAAATAAATGTATTCCTGCTTTAAGAATATTTTCAGAAAAATCATATGTAAATGTATATCCTATTGGTAGTTTGTAATTCATATTCATTTCTTTTCTAAATACTGAATCTAAGTCAAGGTTCTTAATCCAACAGTCACTTTTTCTTTTTCTAGTTATATTTGCAGTAATTTCAATTATGAATTGATCGCCTTCAATATGATAAATCATAAAATATTCAGCTGTAAAAAGCCTATTATCTCTAGTTAAATGATCTCGACATCTCTCTTCTCTCGTCATTCCAAGGATGTCTAAAATAGTAGTTTTGCCCGAGCCATTTTTACCTGCTAAAACCTTTAAACTTTTTATATTCTCGCCATAAAACCCCTTATAGAAAGGAGTAACTTTTTCAATTTTCAGTCCTGTTTCCTTGTCAAAACTGCAGTTAAAAGAATCACTAAAGTTAATACCTATATTCTCAATAATGAAGTTCTTTTTAATATTCTTTTCTATCTTCATTTTCTTACTTAAACTTCTCAGGTTTTCATATTTTCTTATGTATAAATAAATCAGTTCCATATATTACTCTCCTGTCTGTTATTATTCTAATTAGTGTTCTTTTGAAACAGTTTATATGATTTGTTTTATCTATTTGTTAATAGTATTCATCCATATAAATAATATTAAGTAAAATATACTTATCTTTCAACATTATGTTTAATTTTACACTATTCTTTTACTTCAATTGTTCAAATCACCTAATCATATAATAGAAAACAGTTTGGACTCAGAATTAGGTCTTTTCCACTACCTCCCCCTACTTCTTATTCTCCTATCAAATACATCACGTATATTTATGCAATCATTATCATTGAAAGAGTATTCATATTTACATTTGCGTATTAAGTAATCACACCTATTTTTATCCATTCTTGAATAAATACAGCTTATACATGTGTTCGGATGTAATTTTGCGGCATTTTCTATTTCATAAGATACCTGCATCATATCAATGCAATCGTCAGAGTAATATTCTGCATACTCTTGTAATAGTTGCTCATAATTCTGTATTCTATTATTTTCGTATTCAATATATTGGGGAATTTCATTTTTGTTTCGTTCCATAAAACTTTTAAAACATTCAAATGGGTGCTCTTCTCTAGCAAATTTAGAATAAAGAGTTTTTGCAAGTTTTCTTTCTTTTTTATTAGAGGCTGATAAATATATAATATAAGAAAAGTCTTGTATTGTTATGCATTTTAATCCCATAAAATATTTAGACCTAGTTATGAAAGACCAAACAGTTGTGTCTTGAGATGTCAATATACTGACATTATTGAATTTTGCATATAGTAAAGTCTTATACTCACCTAAATCTTCACATTTATCAATATTAAAAGACATTCTAAGTTCTTTGTCACATTCTTTTACTAAAGTTCTTCCAATATCATCTGTAGGAAATCTATCATCAACAAATTTTATAGAAATAGAATTTTTCAGTGAGTGAATTTCATCCTTTAAAGCTTGTCCAACTGCTTCTTCATAAACTTGCTTATGTATCAATACTTCTGTAAAAAAGCCAAACAAAAACTTTAATTGCCCCTTAAAATTTATAAGAATATTTGCATCAAAAAGTACGGGGGTCTCAATCTTCATCATCTGCCACATCTCCAGTTCCAAAACTTGAAAAGTCAATATCAATTGGTGTAATCTCTGGTCTTTGAAGATTAAAATCACTTATATTCTTATCATATTGGTTCAATTTGCTTTCCAGTTTATCAAATGAAATCAAACCATTACGGTATATATCATAAGCCATTTTAGGAACATTGAGAGAATGATACTTTCTATAGCTTGGACTCTCAAGCTCGTTAATTCTTTTAAATATAGCATCATCCATCATTTTGCAATAATAAGTGAGATTATCGTTAATTTCTAATAATTTATTGAATTTATTATCACCCACTAGCTTAAGTTCTTTTAATCTTTTTAGAACTGTTTTGAAAGGCACTTCATATTCATACTGCAGCTTTATTATTTCTATAATCATGTTCTCTTCAAAATATAGATCACTTTTTTTAAAAGTCTCAAATCTATTTCTTATAACACTTGCAGGCAATAAAAAAGCAGCAGAAAAATAATTTGCTTTTAACTCTACTATATTTTTATTTTTATCATCTATATTCTCTGAAATATCTTGATTATTACAAACAATGAATTCATCTGTATTATTTTCTTCAAAATCTATGAGGTGGTAAAGTTCATGGGCAGCTGCAAATATTTGAAAACTAGTATTAAAACTAGTATTTATAAATATTTGAATATTCTCACCCTGCTTTCTTGTAAATCCTGCAACTTTTTTTGTCTTTAAAGGATATAGCATCATATAAGATTTATAGGTATTCTCTATAAGATTAAATATCTTATTTCCTATTGGAGATTCATCCCCTAAAACATGAATTCTCCTTTGGTACAAAGCCTTTTCTTCTATTTTCTCTAACTCTGGATCTGATAACATCTGATTCCTCCTAAATCCTGCTTCTTATTTCATTAAATGCTATAGCCTCATCCATCATTGACAAAATCATTTGAACTTCTTTTATATCATTATCATCAAGTTCCTTATCTTTTTTCATATATGCAATAATATCGTTTTTAGGTTTATCAATGCCAAGAATATAGTCTGCTGATACATTATAAAATTCAGAAATTTTCTTAAGTTCTTCAACATCAATTGATTTTTTATTATTCTCCAATTTACTATAAGTTGAAGGATTAAAATTAAGTATGGAGCACAAATCTTTTGAACTTATTTTTTTATTTTCTCTTAATTCTCTAATTCTGTCACTTATCAATGTCATATATATCACTCCCCTTAATTTAAGTATATTATATAATTTCTATTTTAGCAATTATTTGTTACTATATGTATATAATTATTTCTATTTTAGAATCAATTGTATAAAGGTCTTGCAATATTGAATTCGAAAATCTAACTGGTGTTAGTATATTCACAATTTTCACCCTACCTTCGTTTATTTATTCTGTATTAATATTAAGCAATAATGGCACTAAAAGAATGCCGTATCCTCTAGTGCCATTATTATTTGTAATAATTATTTACAAACATTTTTAAATTTATATGTATATATATATAAACCAAGTCTTACCATTTAATAGTGCCACATTCATATAAGCAGCTGAAACTCTGCAGTTAGTAAAACAAGTATATCCTTTTATATCTCTTTAATTTCATTTGATTACTTTTTGCTAATAGACGTTTCATCCAACCACCACATTTATTACCTGTTTCTTGTTATAAATAATATTTACTAATCAAAAAATATCTCCCTTGTCTCAAAATTAATGTGACATGCTTTACCTTCCTCTTTCTTCCAATTATACTTTTCAAACATTCTATTCCACCAAGCCTGTACATCTGCCTTAACCTTCTGAGACTCTAAAATTATTTTTTCTAGTACAATGTTTTTGGTTATATCAGATAAACCAATACTATCCAGACGGCTTGGAAGTTCCTCCAACCCCATCTTTTTTTTATGAAGATTTAGCATCTCGTTCTTTTCTTCTTCCGTTACTTTTCCAATAAACTCTTTCATTGCCAACATATTTATTACCAGCCTTTCAATTTAAAAAAATTTATTCAAATGGAACACCATAATCAATGATTTCCATTTAATTAACGTTAATTAACAAATTCATATTCTGTATTTTCTTAATATAGCTCTGAAGTTTTCTTGATGTCTCTCTCAACATGACTTATTAAGCATTGAATATGCGAAGAAGTATTAATTTTATTTGGTTAATTTCTGATAATGAATTTAAAAAAGTATGAAAGTATTATTAAGAGTATTAATTTTTTTATTAATTTCCGATTTAAGAATGTGTATCTATCGCAACTATACAAATACTTCATGTTACTAATCTTTTCAAATAAATTATATTTTAACTGCTGATAACAACAATATAATGATTATCATCAATCCTATGACATTTATAATAGATTCTCTTAATAAAATTACAAATGTCATAATACTTTAATAATACAATAATGTTATTAATTTGATATAATAAATGATTATTAGATTATTTATGTCTAAATTATTTCTTTTATTTTTAATTAAATACATAATTGGAAGGATATTTTATGAGAAGATCAATTTTATTAATTATTATACTTATTACATTATTATCTTCTGGTTGCTCGCAAAAAATAGAAGTTGAACAAGACTTAGTAGCGGCTCTTGATTTTGGAGTTACATCCCTAGACCCCGCTTATCTAAGACTATTAAACGAGCAGTACATTGCATGTAATCTATGGGAGGGACTTGTCAGACGAAATGAAGAGGGTTCAATTGAACCAGGAATAGCTGAAAGCTGGGAAGTATCAAAAGATAGCTTGAAGTACACCTTTCACTTAAGAAAAAATGCCAAATGGAGCGATGGTGAACCCATTACAGCTTACCAATTTGAATATGCATGGAAGCGTGCTTTAGACCCAAATAAAAATTCGGCAGTTGTATCTATGATGTATTTTATAAAAAATGGGCAAGCATATAATAAAAATAATGCAAGAATTGATGATGTAGGAGTAAAAGCAATAGATGACCATACTCTTGAGGTAATACTTGAGAATCCAACTCCTTACTTTCTTGAAATACTAAATTACCATACATATTATCCAGTTAGACCTGACATAATTGATAAGTATCCTAATTCTTGGGATAAAAAGCCATATACATTAATAAGTAATGGTCCTTTTTATTTAGTAGATTGGGATTATAACAAAGAAATTAAAACACTTAAAAATCCATATTATTGGGATCAAAACAATGTAAAACTGAATTCACTTACTTTCTTAATTGAAAGAAGAGATAATGAAGATGTTTGGAATAGATATCTTAATAAGGAAATTCATTATGGGTATGTATTTCCCGAAGAAGTAAATATTCCATATGAAATTAAAGCCAATAAACATAATGTTTGTCTTGAAAATTATCCCAGTACTTTTTTTATATGTTTTAATTCTAAAAACAAGCCATTTGATAATATAAAAGTTAGACAAGCTTTAGAACTAGCATTAAATAAAAATAGAATCGTAGAGAAACGCAATTATGGTGAAGAAGTTGCTACAGGCTTTGTACCCCCTGGTATACCTGACGCACAGTCAAAGACTGACTTCAGAGAAAAAGGTGGAGACCTTATGCGTAAGGAATTCAATTCCCAAAACATAATTAAAGCTAAAGCCTTACTTAAGGAAGCTGGTTATTCCGACTTATCTGACTTTCCCACTGTCGTTATACTTGCAAGAGAATCTCAAACAGTTAAGTATATTGAAGATGAGTGGGAAAATAACTTAGGCATAAACGTTGAAGTGGATGCATGTAAAGAAGGTTTATATTCTCAAAAAAGAAACTCTAGAGAGTTTGATATTATTGTGGCCGATTGGATAGCAGATTTCTTAGATCCAATAAACTTCTTAGGCTATTTAGCAAATGAAAATGCATTTAAGGATATATTTCCATCAAACTATTATTCATTAGTAGAGACGTCAATTACTACTACTGACAATCTACTGCGTATGGATTTATTGCACGAGGCTGAAAAAACTCTGATGGATTCATATACTCTGATTCCATTATTCTATAAAAAAGATGCATATTATTTGCAGCCATATGTTAAAGGCTTTTTTAAATCTTCCTTAGCTGAAATTTACTTTAGGAATTGTTATATAGAAAATTAACAGCAACTAAAACAATATCCGGAGAGAAAACATGAATTTTTCAAAATCAATTAAAACCATTATTGTTATACTGTTTGTTTTACTTAATATTATTTTCTGTTATTTTTCTGTCATAAATACTATTGAAGATTATGAAGTCATGCTAAGCCAAAGTATGACTCAGAAGTCAAAAGCTGTGGTTAATTTTTTTAGTTATCCTGAAAACATAATAAATATATTATCAAAAAATAAAGATTTACTTACATATGACGTTAATAACAGGCTTTTAAAAAATAATATTTTATCCCTATTTGAATCAATAATTGTTCCAGATTCAAGAATAAGTAATATTTACTTTATTTCAAATGAAGGAAAATACATCTCTTACATTTTACCGGATAAAAATGATTTACCCGATAATTATTTTAGTTCTAGAGATTGGTTTAAAGAAGCGATCAAAGGGAAAAAGCAGTTTTATTGGATATCACATAAAAGTGATTTTAGGTATGAAGAAGATGTAATTAGCTGTATACGAAGAGTGGTTGATGAATATAACAGACCCATTGGTGTGGTAGGACTAGATATTGAAGTTTTTAAACTATCTGAATTAGTACAGGGTACAACAGTAGGCGAAAATGGTTATTTCATGATCTTAGATAATCAGAATAAAATAATTGCCTCCACACATTTAGGCACTCTAGGAAACTATATAACAGATAAAAGCCTTAATGATCAAAAAATCACTAATTATGATAAAAGTTTAATTATGTCGATGGATAACAAAAAGTACAAATATAGCCTGTTTAATTTTAAAAATTTACCGTGGAAGATTATTAACGTTATCCCCGTTAATGAAATAACAAAGAAGATTATAAGTGACATTGCCTTATTTACTATATGCAGCTTAGTAAGTTTTGCATTTGCCCTTTGTTTGTACTTGAAGAATAAGTCCACACTAAGTCTAATTCTAGAATTAAGAGATGCCAATATAAAGCTTAAGCAATACGCTTCCACTATAGAAGAAATTGCTGTTTTAAAGGAACGTAACCGTCTTGCAAGAGATGTACATGATACTCTAGGACAAACACTTAGTATTTTAATAGCCCTTTTACAGGTAAGCTTACTCTCATGTAAAACAAATATTAAAGAAACCGAAGAGCACATTAATGAGGCCATTCTCGTTACTAGTAATGGATTAAATGAATTAAGGCGTTCAATTTCAGGTTTAACTTCAACAAAGCAAGAAGAAGATAACTTATTTGATATTTTAGAAAAGTTAGTCAATAATTTTGAATATTCGGGCTTGAAGGTTGATCTATCGGTTAATAAGATTGAACAAAATATATCTAAATCCCATACAGAAGTAATATATAGAATATGCCAAGAAGCTCTCACAAATTCAATTAAGCATGGGAAAGCAACCGAGGCAAGCATCATACTAAAATTCTCAGATAATAATATTAAGCTCTTTATTTTTGATAATGGCATTGGCTGTAAAAAAATATGTTTTGACAATGGGTTTGGTCTACAAGGTATGCAACAACGAATTAAGGCTTTAAATGGTGATATTAAGTTTGGTTCAGATGGAGAAAACGGCTTCAACATTCATGTTGAAATACCATTAGTAATAACTGAGGAGGGAAATATAGATGATAAAAGTTTTGTTAGCGGATGATCAATTACTTTTTAGAGAAGGTGTTAAAAAAATACTTGAGCAAGATAAAGAAATTACCGTTGTTGGTTGCGCAGAAAATGGCAAAGAAGCATTTAAGCTATGTGAACAACTCTCTCCAGATGTGGTTTTAATGGATATAGAAATGCCTGTATGTGATGGAGTTGAAGGGACAAAATTAATAAAATCCAAATGTATGCGAACAAAAGTGGTAATGCTTACAGTATTTAATGATGATGAAAAAATACAAAATGCACTGAATTATGGAGCAGATGGCTATATACTAAAAGATATAAATCAAGAGAAATTGGTTCTGACAGTTAAAGGTGTGGCAGCTGGATTAGGTATCATGCATAAGGATACTTATAGCAATATTATAAAAAAGGTTAATTCACATTCAAAAATATCAATTATTGAAAATAAGGGTTTAAATGTTGAATTATCTAATAGAGAATTAAGTATTATTAGGCTAATTGTAGATGGTAAAAGCAATAAAGAAATAGCTGAAAGTATTTATCTTACTGAGGGAAGCGTCAGAAATGTGATTTCTGGAATTCTTAAAAAGCTTAATCTTAAAGACAGAACTCAATTAGGAATTTTAGCTGTAAAAAGCGGTATTATATAAACAATTTAACTTTTATAGAGTTTTAATATTATTAATTCAACTTTCCAATGATAAGTTTAACACCTACAATTTTCAACTAGGAAAGTTAAATTATTAACTAAGATAACATTTATACACCCTTTTGTTTATGCAACATATTCAATACTGATATAGAAGTGTCTATTTCTATACCAGTATTGAATTTTAAGCCTACATAACCCTATCACACTCTAATAATACGGCCTTCTTTTCTAGGTCTTGCTTCAGGGTACTGGGAATCATAATATCCTAATATGCAATTTCCAATTCCAACATAGCTGTCTTTTATTCCCCATTCCTTTAGAAGCGTTCGTCCCTCTTCACTTTCAAACATTTCCTTTGCTCTGTGAATCCAGCAGGAGTTTACTCCAACAGCATAGGCTGCATTCATCAGATTTCCCATTACAAGACTACCATTTTCCACACATGTTATTTTTTCACTATCTGCTAATACTACAATTACGGTAGGCGCACCATAAAATGGGTCTGAGTCAGGTGCTCCAGTAAATTTTGCATTTAGCTTTGAAAGTCTTTTTACCATTTCTTTATCCTGAACAACTACCATTATAGTTGATTGAGTACCCATCCCACTTGGTGCATACTCGCCTGCTTCTAATATTTGGTTAAGCTGTTCTTCTGTAATCTGCTCATTTTTATACCTTCGAACACTTCTTCTTTCTTTTAAAACTCTAAGTGTTTCATTCATACTAACATTCCCCCTATTTTAAAACTTATAAACTGTGTTTTAATAAATTTTAACCTATATAATAAGCTTTTCTAACTCTATATAACCATCTAAACTCCCACTATTGGCTTAAAAGTCATATTAAACTCAAACCTTTGAGCATCAAACCTGTATTTTTTCGCAAGTTCTGGTCCACAGCTGTTTGAACCTATTCCGCTCTGTGTATAGTCAAGACAAAGAACTGTATAGCCACTTTCCTCCAGTTCAAAATTGTGCTTCTTTGCCTCTAACTCCTCCTGTGTATAGTGTGAAACATTAAAACAAAAGGTCTCGTTATTTGTAGCTGCTAATCCTACACCATCATCTGAAAGCAGCTTTACATAATGGCAATTCCAGTGGCTTCCATTCTCTTGTGGTCTAATGTAATCCTCATGCATGTCTTTTACCTTTGCCCTGAATTCACCTAAATATGAAGCCCTATGTTTGTCTGGATAGCTTTCATAAGGGCCGTATCCAAAGTATTCTACATTGTTAATTTCTTTAGGAAGAAAGAAACGTATTCCAAATCTTGGAAGAAAAGGCATTTCCATATTCTTTTCAACTTGCATATTAAAGGCCACTGTACCATTATCCCCAATTAGCCATTGAGCGCTTATGTTGAGTATCCTCTGAATGTGCACTGCTGCTAATGATAATTCACTTACAATTCGTATGCTGCTTCCCAATTGAGAAACTGATGTTGAGTATACTCTTGAAATAGTTCTATCATACCCACATGCTTTCCACTTCTCGCTCATGATCTTATCGTTATCTGTTGGCGCCCTCCAAATATTGTAGTTCATTGGTTTTGATAATATAATCTCGTTATTGTATACGATCTGGTCAAATACACCTGTATTTTTGTTATAGGTGTATTTAAAATTTTGACCAACAACAAAAACATTCTTATCATTCTCTTTGACATATAAATTACTCTGTTCTGAATTTACTTGTTCGTTGTTATCAAAGACCTCTTGATTTTCCTCTGACCTAGAACCTTCTCTATTTAAACTAGCTTGTGCCATCATGTCCTTTTTAATTATACTATCAATTTTACTGCTAGTGCCATATCTTTTCTCCACAGATACTTCAATCTGATCAAATCCAAGAACATGTCCTCTTTTAGTAAATTCCATGTCATTTTTCTGGATGTAATTAAATTTAATATAGCAATTTCCTTCATTTATACTATCAATATTAAGATAAATAACTTTTTCATTATGAGGCTTTACATTTAATATGCTGCTGTCGTCTATAAATCCTTCATATATAACCCTTCCATTCTTTGTCACCTGATAAGTTATATATAAATAATCCTTTAAATTATAGAAATCAAGCATATTTTTAATAGTGATTTTTCCATCCTTAATATTGGCTTTAATTATCCTCACTGGCCTTATAACATTTTTGTACTCTAAAAGACCAGTATAAGGTCTTCTATCAGGGTAAACAAGTCCATCTATACAGAAATTCCCATCATTAGGATAATCCCCGAAATCTCCACCGTAGTAAAATTTTTCTCTACCCTTTTCAGTTTTCCCCATAAAGATGGCATGGTCGCACCATTCCCAAACAAAACCACCACAAAAGCCATCATACTTTTCAATCAGTTCATAATACTCTTCAATGTCTCCAGGCCCATTCCCCATTGCATGAACAAATTCACACTGAATGAAAGGCTTGTCCCAATTATTGTTTTCAAAATAATTGATTATATCTTCACATGAAGCATACATTCTACTATATAAATCTAAATTACTATAATCACACTTGTATCCAGATGGTGGATATAATGCACTTTCGTAGTGCGTAAGTCTGCTAGTATCATAGCTTTTTATCCACCTAAGAGCATTTTCAAAATTTCTGCCATATCCTGATTCATTCCCTAAAGACCAAATTACCACACAAGGACGATTTTTGTCTCTTGTAACACATCGTTGTACTCTATCCAATATAGTTTCTTCGTATAGTGGATTATGAGCTAATAAAGGATATTCACTGCCATCCTTGGTTTCCACATATATTGTTGTAGTCCCATGGGTTTCAATATCTGCCTCATCAATAACATAAAATCCATATTTGTCGCAGAGTTCCAAAAATACAGGCGAGTTTGGATAGTGACTAGTGCGAATTGCATTTATATTATGCTGCTTCATTATCATTAAGTCTAAAAGCATATCTTCAATAGTAACTGCTGGACCTGTTACTGGATTACTGTCATGTCGATTTACACCTTTAAACTTCACTTTTTGTCCATTTAAATGTACTACTCTATTCTCTATTTTTATCTCTCTAATGCCTAGCTTTGTGGAAATTGCTTCATCACCAGAACTTAAAACCAAGGTATACAGATATGGGGTCTCCGCATTCCACAATTGGGGATGATTTACTGTAAAGTTGATACAATTCCCATCTGCTTTACCCTTTTGTATTATATTCTTACCGCTAACGTCATAAAGTATATAATCTATGGATATCTGGTTATTAAAGTATTCCAACTCAACAGATATATCTGCCTGTTTATATTGGTTTTTCAAGTTTATTTTAACAAAGAAATCCCGTATATGCTCTTGAGGTCTGAATAGTATATAAACATCCCTGAAAATTCCTGACATTCTGAATTTGTCTTGATCCTCAAAATAACTGCCATCACACCATTTAAGTACTAATACTGCAATGGTATTAGTGCCTTCATGCACAAGGTCTGTAATATCGAATTCACTTGTTGCATGCGATACTTGACTATATCCTACAAAATTGCCATTTATCCAAAGATAGAAACATGAATCTACTCCTTCAAAATTCAAAAACTTTCTTAAATTATTAAATTTACTGTCAATCTCAAAATGTCTGATGTATACCCCACATGGATTCTCAGTAGGTACGTATGGAGGGTCATATGGAAATGGGTACTTAATATTTGTATACTGATGTTTATCATACCCAAAGTTTTGCCATGCTCCTGGTACGGGTATTTTATTAAACTTGGAGAAATCATAGCCTGGTTCATAAAATTTTTCTGTAACATCATAAATACTATTAAAATATTCAAAATTCCAATAACCATTTAGCAGGTGAAATCGTCCTGAGCATGTCCTGTCTGCTGATAAAGCCTCATCAATGTTAGAATACGGAACAAAATATGCTCTGTTATCCATTGTATTTACATGAAGTACTTTGGGATTCTCAAAAAACTTTTCTACTATCATACAACCCCTCCTGTGCCGCATACAGGCAAAATTTTATAATAAAACAATTATGAAGAGCCTATCCATGATTTATTGACAACTTTAAATTTCAATAATCATTTATAAGCTTAACTATAAAGGTCTGTTGCTTTTACCTGCAAACTCAGTTCAAAATAAATTAACAAAATAAGTTTAAATTATTATTACCAATAATATATTATTTATGTAAATTTTTCAATAGTATTGAAAAATAACCTTTTATGTATAGACACAATCTACACTTTTATGATAATACACCAATCTAGGCAAGCACGTGTTAAAAATAACCACACAAAATATTTATCACAAATTTCTTCAATATCAAAATATCCGTACAAGCACTTATATGGGCTACTCCTTTCTTCTGCAAACACTCGATATTTGTTTAACAACGCCTCTATATGTGAAAGGTTAATGACTCTTTCAATTCCCGAATGCAAAAATTTATTAGTCTAGAATTTATATTATGCAAAAATTCAAGTTTATAGTTAACATTGCTATTTTAACACTTTTTCAACTTATAAATTCTTATTTTCATAAAAATAACCCTAAATGTTTAAACATTTAGGGTTATTTTTTGATCTTGATTATTTAATTCAAATGTTACATTATTACCTTTGTAGGTTAATTCATATTCGCCAAAGTATCCTTTTAAATTTATGAATCCATTTTCATCAGTTGTAAAACTCTGTTTATTTAGCCACCATTCATTTTTCACTAAGTTATATATTTCATTATATACAGGTTTTACTCTATTTTCTTTTGTTAAGAAACCTGAAGGAGCACGCAGCCACGCTCCGTCTGCAAAATCCCACCAAGTTATTGATTCGACTAGAGGATGAGCAAAAAGCGTCTTGTAATGCATTACCGCTTCTCTTGCCTGCCTCTCTTCACCTTCTTGTGTTGTAGGCCATTCAGGTATTTGATAATCATTAAGGTCTTCAATTTCTGGGGGCATAATATGTCCAGACACTAATGTATTCTCAGTAAAATGTATTGGCAATTTGAAACGGGAAAATCTTTCAAGAACCTTCTCTGTCTTTTCTATTCCCCAGTAGCCTTGATGCATATGTGACTGAATACCAATAGCATCAATAGGTACATCTGCTTCAAGAAGAATTTCAATTGCTCTTGCATATTCTTCTGAAGTATTAAAATCATTTATAAGAAGAAATGCATTAGGGTTTGATTCCTTCGCCGCCTTAAATACTTCACTGACAAGCTTTACAGCCCCCAATTCGTTGCATATGCGTGTAATTCCATTATCGTACTTGTCAAATATAGGCATTATTACAACTTCATTTATTACATCCCACATATCAATTAGTCCAGCAAAATCTGTTACATCTCGGTATATGCGGTTAAGCTGTTCCTTTATAATATCTGCATTATTTAACTCAAGCAACCATGTTGGAGCCAAAGTATGCCAGCACAAAGGATGACCTTTTATCACCAATCCTTTTGATTCCCACAACTTTGCTGCATTCTTAAATTTTGCCGTTTTAGGCTGCCCCTTAATTGGTTCAAAATTTGCCCAATAAAAAGGCAAGGTTACGTAGTTAAATAAATTAGTAAATTTATTGTAACGTTCTTCATAAAATTCTTTTTCAGAATCTTTAATTTCGTTATTTGCATACATTATTGATGTAAACTCACTACATCCAAAAAGAAACTTATGCTTTTTCTGACATATATCAACTTGCTGATTGCTCAAAGGAACTCCATTCTTGCCTTCAACCTTTAATTGTTTTGTACCAATTCTATGTGCATATCTGTCCAAAGTCGTTTCTCCTATAATTTATTCTTTTACACTTCCAACGCTTAATCCAACAATAAAATGCTTTTGAAGGAATGGATACACAACAATTATTGGCATTGCTGCAACAATAGTTATTGCTGCCCTTATTGATAATGGCGTAACCAGACCTGCGGCAGACTGGGAACTTGCACCAATACCAGCTGCCATAGCTGGATTAGCATTTGCATTTGAAGTAGATGATAGCAATTTCATCAATTCATACTGCAAAGTACTTAAATCTTGTCTCGATGAACAATATATAAATGTATCAAACCAGCTATTCCATGAACCAACTGCTACGAATAAAGCTATTGTTGCAAGAACAGGTTTACATAGAGGGAATATTACTTTAATGAATATTCTGAAATCTCCTGCTCCATCAATTCTTGCTGATTCAACTAAACTCTCAGGTATGCTTAGGATATAAGTTCTTATAACAATCATATTAAATCCTGATATAAGTGTAGGTATTACATATACCCAGAAATTATTAAGTAGTCCTAAGCCCTTTATCAAGAAATAATTAGGTATAAGTCCTGCATTAAAATACATAGTCAAAACAACAATAACTGTGATTTGCTTCCTTAAAACATATTCTCTTCTGCTTAAGGTATAAGATAGCATTGTTGTTAGGAACAAATTTAATACTGTTGACAGCACTGTTCTAGCTACTGAAACAAAAAATGCATTATACACAGTTCCTGAGAAGAAAACAGCCTTGTAATTCTGTAATGAAAAAATTCTTGGCCAGAGATAAATTCCACCTCTGATAGTATCAAGTCCATCATTAAAAGATACCGCTACTGTATTTAAAAAAGGATAAAGAGTAACAACCGCCAATGCCAACATAAATATTGTATTGAAGGTAGTAAATACTACATCTCCTATCTTTAGTTGTCTTTGTTTTATATTCATAGCATCACCCTATACAAGCCTTTCTTCGCCTAGTTTTTTAGCTATAAAGTTCGCTGCAAACAGTAATATGATACTGATTACACTTCTTATAATTCCTGCTGCTGTCGCTAATGAATAATTAAATTGCTTAATACCATATTTCAAAACATAAATATCAATTGTTTCTGACCAATCAGAAATCAATCCATTACCCAATATGTACTGAATTTCAAATCCAGCATCCATAACACGTCCGATGTTCATTATCAATAAAATAATAATTGTAGGTTTAATACCTGGAAGAGTTACATGCCACATTTTCCTAAATCTTCCTGCGCCGTCTATATCAGCAGCTTCATATTGCGCGGGGTCTATCGCTGCTATAGCTGCTATATAAATAATGGTGTTCCAACCAAGTTCCTTCCAAACATTGGTTGCTCCAACTATTCCCCAAAAATATTTACCCTCACTCAGCCACAAAACAGGAGAGTCAATGAGTCCTATAGCCATTAGAACTTCATTTACTATACCGCCTTCTGTAGATAAAGTAGTTTGAACTATACCGCAAACAATTATCCATGATAAGAAGTGTGGCAAATATGATATTGTTTGAATTGTTCTCTTAAAAAATATATTCTTAAGTTCATTTAATAGCAGTGCTAGTATTACCGCTGTCACAAAGCTAAGTACAAGATTAATTACACTCATACAAAGGGTATTTCTAAAATCCCTTATGAAGGCTTCATCTTTAATTAAATATTCAAAATGCTGCAGGCCAACCCACTTCTGATCAAAGAATGATTTAGCAGGTTTATAATTCTGGAAAGCCATGAGCCAGCCCCATATTGGTGCATAATAAAATAATAATATGTAAATAAGCAAGGGCACAGACATAAAAAACAGTTGTTTTTGATTCTTTATTTGCTTCCACTTACTTGTTTTCAATGATAACTGTATTTGCTCCCTTGGATTTTTGTTGTCATTTAAAGCAGATATATTGTTAGCCATACTGCCCTCCAGTCAATCAGAAATTGAATTTCCTTCTGTTTTATAACACCTAGATTAAAATAAAATTTTTTGATTTTAAAATTTTATTTCATTAGCGGTGTTGCATCGAGGCGGAAGATATTCTCATCTTCTTAAATCAAAAAAGATACTCTCCACTTTTTTGAAGCAGGGACACTTTCTTGCCTCGTTATAACGCCTATATTCTATATGAAATTTTTCGATTGTAGAAAAATTTCATTACATTAGCAGCGTTTCATCGAGGTGGAAGATACTATTACCTTCTTATAACTCAAAATAGGTACCCTCCGCTTTTATAAGTAGATATAACTTTCTTACCTCGTTATAACGCCTATATTCTATATGAAATTTTTCGATGTACATAAGTATTTATACACCGTCAAAATCACTTGTGGTTTTTGTTGCTCAAAAATCCACCTTGTTATTACATTTTTCGGCGTTTCACCGAGGCGGGAGCTGTTTTCAACTTCTTATATCAGAAGAGATATTCTCCACTTTTTGAAGCGGGGGACACTTTCTTGCCTCGTTATAACGCCTATATTCAACATAAAACTTTTCGATTGTAGAAAAACACATACACCGTTAAAACCCACTCGTGGTTTTGTTGCTCGAAAATGCACCTTGTTCGTACATACTTTATTTTCGAGTTATAACATTTAGCAACGTTTCATCGAGGCAGATATTTTACCTTCTTATATCAAAAGAGATACTCTCCACTTTTTGAAGCAGAGGACACTTTCTTGCCTCGTTATAATCATTGGAGCATATTTTCATATGCTCCAATGATACAAATCATTATAAATGATTATTTATTTCCAGTTTTCTGCTCTCCACTTGAGCTGGTCATTTATTCTATCCAAATAAGCTTGAATATCACACTTATGTAGTTCAGTTACATATTCATCCCATATCTTGTCAAATTCACCTGGTTTTGCAAGTATGCACTTTGGAAGATATTTAGTACCAGTTTCACCTATCTTAGTATTAGCCAAGCTTGCAGGTGAACCATCTACTAAGTCAATTCCCCATGCTGGATATGATACTCTGTTTTCAGGAGGATCATTTAGGAACTGTGTCCAAGCTTCATATCCATATTGCTTTAAGAAGTTCTTATCATAATCCAATAATGATTCATAGAATTCTTTCTTCTGGAAACCTGGAGTACATGCGTTTCCATCTGAGAATGAACCTTCCATCTTAGGTGCATAATACCATAAGTAGTATGCCATATTTGCAAGTCTCCAAGACTGATCTTCGTAATTTCTACGTTGTTCTTCATTTCTATAGAATTGACCGTTTTCATCTACGAAGTAATCTTCGCCTTCAATACCCCAACCTAATATTTTTTGCCATTCTTCAGTTAATAATGTATCAAAGAATTTTATAACTCTTACAGGATCTTTACAGCTTGTAGTTATAGCAAATCCTGTATTAACATTTAATACATCTCTGTCTTGATAGTAAGGCTTAATGCTCTCATCATATGTTATAGCGCATGGAGCCCATGTTCTTTCAATTTTGTTCTGTTGCTTAAGTGTCAAATCTGCATTACTGAAGTTCCAGAATTGGTCAAATGTACCTAGTACTCTACCACTAGACAATTTAGCCATGTACTGGTCATAATTCATTGTAAATGTTTCTGGGTCAATTAAACCTTTGTTGTACATTTCGTTAAGCTTCTTGTAATATCTCTTTGCATAATCTTTATCCCAGAAGAATTCTGCTACATTTGTCTCATAATCAACAACAACTTGACCATCATTTGGATGTCCAATCAAGTGCTCAGGAGGATTCTTTAAGCAGAAGTCTCTCCATCCATCTGAAAGTATTTCAAAACCTATAGTTTTTTGTCCGTCTATTTCAGGATACTTAGCTTGATATTTTTCAATCAAATCAAAGTACTGATCTAATGTCTTAACCTGTGGATATCCGAATTCAGCTAATACAGCTTTCTGTATCCAGAATGCAGGTCCTTGCCAAATATTTGTTTGATATTCATTATAGAATACACCGTAATCAGGCATTATGTAGAAATGTCCATCAGATGAATCCTTAACTTTATTTTTGTATGGTTCATAGTGTTTTTTAAGATTTGGAGCATGTTCAGCTATTAAATCTTCAAGTGGAATTAATGCTCCAGCACCAGTGAACTTAGGATTAGTAAATGTATCAACCGAAACTACATCCGGATAGTCGCCACCTGCAATCATAACACCTATTTTTTGATCCTTATCCCCTACAAGGAATTCAAAATTACATGTGACGCCTAATTTTTCCTGTATTAGCTTATAAATCTTATTATCTGGCGTAGCTGCCTGACCTGGGTCAGAGATGAAAAAGCTTATTTCGATTGGCTCGAGAGAAGCATCTTTTGATCCTGTATTAGTTGAAGCGGTTTCACTGTCTTTTGAATCAGTATTTCCGCCGCAGCCTGCAATAACAGAACCCATCATTGCTAGTGCTAAAAACAAACTTACAAGCCTTTTTTTTCCTAACATTTGTCGTCCTCCTTATAATATCTATGTTCAGTATAAACATTAAGTATACTGTAATAATATTATCTGATACAACAAAGTTTTTTTCAATTTGTGAAAATACATATTTACTACCTAAAAAGTTTAGTTGTTACTTTTATACATACTTCTGTATTCACTTGGCTTCATAGAAAAGGTCTTTGTGAACTGCTCTAAGAAATTTCCATATGACGTATATCCTAAGTATTGTGCAATATCATATGCCTTTTGATCTGTACTTCTAACTAATATTTCTGCTTCATTCATTCTGAGCCTATGCAAATAATCATTAAAGCTGCAACCAAACCATTTACTAATTTGACTGCCTAAATATGTGGGATGAATATAAAGTTTACTTGAAATTTCCTTTATAGTTAGATTTCTTTTATAGTTTTCTTTTATATATTCTTCTACCTTTATCTTATCTGCTAACTTATATCTGTTTTTTACATCTTGTGCATGCTTACAAAAATCAATGCAGCATTGTTTTATTTTCAATTCCATTTCATTTATAGTTTTAACTCTGTTAAAGAACATGCTAATATCCTTTAAAAAAAGTATTTCTTCTGTGTTTTCTCCCATTGATGTCAAAATAGATAACATTTTATAAATAATGCTGTTTATATACATTTCAATCATTTCATACGCAGTATGTTTCTCTTTAAATACACCAAATATTGATTCTATGGCTTTTAAAATTCTGTCTATATCAATATTTTCAAATGCATTTTTCAGTTCTTCCATATATTCAATATTTTCAAAATTGAAGCTGTGTGAATTTTCTTCATAGTCCTTGTATTGCAGGATACTGCTAGGGGTACTATAAAAACGATATTCCATTGCTTTTTCAGCTTCCCTCATAGAGTTGCTAAGCAGCTTCAATTCTTTGACCTGATTTCCTAACGCTATATAAAAACTATTTTTATACACTTCTTTTAATATCGAAGATAGAATTTGTGCTATCTCATAAATTGAAATACCACCAGTACTTCCAAGCACAAATCCATTAATACCCTTATTTACAAATACGGGATATACAAGTCCATTACCTAATCCCTTTGGCAATAATGAAGCCTTAATTTTATCAAATAATTTAAATTCAATACAATCTTCTTTTATATAGTTATGAATAGCATCAAGACTAGCAAAGGCCCAGGCATTAGTATTCTGTATTATCTCAGGACCAAGTACAGTAATTATATCCTGTTCTTCAATTTTTCCTTCTAAATATTGTTCAAACAAAACACCTATATCAAACTCTGTACTTACAGAGCATATTTTTTTTAGCTTCCGGCTTTGTTCAATACTTAATAAAATATCCAATAGTACTTCTGAAAACTCATCTTTAAAAACTGGTTTTAATATATAATGCTGAACGCCAAGCTGCATAGCGCTTTTTGCATATTCAAAATGATCATAACCACTGACAATTATAAATTTAATGTCTGGATCAATTTCGTTAGCAACTCTTTTTACAAGTTCAATTCCATTCATTACAGGCATATCTATATCAGTTATTATCAGGTCAGGTCTTATTTCCTTAGCTAAACTTAATGCTTCCATACCATTAGTACACTCTCCGCATATAGACACATTAAGTTCTGCCCAATCAGCAGCTAATTTTATTGCTTCTATTGCCATTGGCTCATCATCAACTATTAAAACCTTAAACATTTACCCCTCCAAATTACTATCCATATCACTATTATTAACAGAATTATCCAAAGAGTTTTTGCGTATTGTAAAACTTACTTTTGTACCTCTTTCTTTCTCGCTTACAATGTTAAATGAAATATTATCTCCATAGTAAAGTCTTAGCCGCCTATATACATTTCGTAGTCCTATATTTGAACTTAACTCCTCTTCACTAGTTACATTGGTAATTAGCTCCTTGAGCCTTTCATTATCCATTCCTGTTCCATTATCCTCAACACAGATTTTAAGGGTATCGTCAATTAATTCAGCATTTATTCTTACTATTCCCACTTCAGTAATAGCTTGAATCCCATGTTTACATGCATTTTCAACTAAAGGCTGCAAGCTCATTTTGGGTATCTTAACTTCCAAAAGACTATCATCTATATCAATATAATATTCAATTTTATCACCGAATCTAAACTTTTCTATTTTCAGATACATTTCTGTAAAGGAGATTTCCTCCCGTATGGTAACCAAATCATCCTTCCAGCTTAAAAGTCTCCTAAGAGTCTTGGAAAGATATTTTAAAATATCAATAATATCTGTATATCCGTTCTTCGTACTAACAACCAATATAGCATTTAATGTATTAAAAAGAAAATGAGGATCCATCTGACTTTGTAAAAAGTTAATTTCCGCACGTATTCGTTCTAATTCAAGATCCTTTTTTTGCAACTGAAGCTTGTATACGTCATTTATCAATAAATTTATCTTAGAAGCCATTAAATTAAAGCTTCTAATAACTCCTCCTATTTCATCCTGTCCCTCGTTTATTTCAATTAATTCAAACTTCCCATCTGTAAACCTGCTCATGTGTTTTGAAAGTTTCTTTAGTCTATAGTTGTAGGAATTCGCCATTATTAAACTGAGAATAGACGAAATAATAACACTGATAAATGCAATAAGTAATACAAATTTCAATGTCTCTATTAAAGACTTTTGAATTCGCTCAGCAGTAGAGACACCTATTAATCTCCACCCCTTCATGTAGGAGGAATTACTTAATGCTGTTTCAAGTATAATGTTGTCTTTACCAATACTTTGAATATCAAAAGTTTTTAAGCTGTCTTCCTTCTCAAAATCATATAAAGAGGAGGTGCTGCATATAATATTATTTTCAGGATCTAATAGGTATAAATTTAAAAAAGTCTTCTCCCTCTTAAAAATATTGTTCAGCTTTTGCATATTTATGTCTATTTTAAGTATTTTTCTTCGTTCATTGTTTAATGTTGGATAATAATCAAGCTTATTAAAAACACTTAAATACTGTATACGTTTTGTAGGTAAACTTTTTGTATATCCTAAATAGGAATTTAACAGAACGGAGCCCTTGGAACTGTATAGCTTATTATACCATAACGAGTTTTCTACTTCTTCGTCTATATGTTGATATGTACCCCCGCTGCTTATTGTCGGATTATCTACATAAATTTCTATATTGCTCATATAATCATAAGCAGACGTATATATATTCAGCCTATTTCTAAGCTGGCTATCATAAACATCAAAATATTGATCACTACTCAAAAAATTTATATCTAAGATATTATGCAAGGTTCTGTCTGATGATATAGAATGACTTGCCGCAATACAACCATCAAACATTGTTACAATGTCAACTCTGGTTCTTTCTAATGAAATTTTATAGGTATTTTCCTCTTTTTCTTGTACAATATTAGAAAACTTATCTACAAATGAGATGTTGATAACAATTATCGGAATAAGGAGGCAAACAATATATATTATTAGAAATTTAAATTTTAACGGAATATCATTTACTATATATATAAATTTCCTATTAGTAAACATCTCAATATCCTCTCATAAATAATTAGTTACTTGATTTAAACGACGTAGGCGAAGTATTTGTAGTAGTTTTAAACTTTTGTAAAAAGTATTTAGGATCTTTATACCCAACAACTTTTGAGATTTCAACAACCTTCATATTAGTCTGTCTGAGAAGTTTTTTAGCTTCTTCAATACGCACATAATTCAAATAGTCATTGAATTGCATCCCAGTGGCTTTCTTAAATAATTGTCCAAGATATACAGGATTCATATAAAACAAACTAGCAACTTTTTTCAATTTAATATCCTGATGATAATGTTCATTAATATAGTTCTTTACTTCGTAAATAATATATTGAGAATCATTCTTCTTTAAATTTTCTATATAGTTTGTAGCATAATAACATCTTTCCAAAAAGGCTTCCGATAATCTGATAAACGAAGGATAGCCCAAGAAATTATCAAACTCTAGCACCATTTGTATGGTATCCTTTGAAACTCCATCAAATTCCTGAATAACCTTTACCAACTCCAGCAAAAAATTATTCAAATAAGCTACTATAATCTCAGGAGCACTTTGTATTTTATAGAATTGGTCAAAAATCAATTGCACATCCTCTTTAATTAAATTGCAATCATTTGTTCGTATATGGCACAATAAGTTGTTAAAATCAGGAGTATACACTTGATAATTTAATTTTTTATCCTTTACATCAGCATAATTAATAATACTGCTCTCTCCAAGATAAAATTTAAAATTAATAGCAAAAGAAACCTGTTTGTGCAATTCACATAATGTATTTATTTCATATGCTGGATTACTATACGCCACCGATACATATGCTCCTGTTATAGACTCCAGTTTACTTTGAATAGAAGCTATAAAATCTTCAAACTCTCCATAATAAGGCATGTTTTCACTTAAAATCATGCACATTCTGTCTTCAGTATCTTCAAATATATTATATTGAAATTCTGCACCTAGCTCAGATTGCAATATTTCTATGATTTCATTTCGTCTTATTTCTAAATTTATTTTCCCTGTCTTTTTGCTTAAACCGTTCAGACTTTCTATGTAGAACATCACACATCTAAATTCCTGGCCTTCATTTAGGTTTAACAGCATTCTTGTCCTATCAATAAGAGTGGTTTTATTCTCACCATCAATCAATCTCTGCACGCACTGGTTTGTTATAAATGTTAGCTGCTTATTAATATTTTCAGCTTTTCTACGATCTGTTAATATTTCTGTCGATAGCTTAGATACCACTTCTTTAAGTTCGTCATCATCTAGCGGCTTTAATAAATAGTTTTTTATTTTATACATCATGGCTTGTTTTGCATAATTAAAATCATCATATCCACTTAGAATTACAAACTTAGCTGTTGAGTGCAACTTTTCATAAGCCAGCCTAATTAGTTCTAAACCATCCATCTTAGGCATACGTATGTCAGTAATTATAAGGTCAGGATTGCTCATTTTTATTATTTCCAGAGCATCTTCTCCATTTGTAGCCTCACCGCATATATTAAAACCATATGCTTTCCAATCTATCATAACCTTAAGCCCTTCAAGCATATATGGCTCATCATCTACAAAAAGAACCTTAAGCATTATTTACACCCCCTCTAGCGCTCTACTTTAAGTATCAAAAGCTTAATAAAAACTTATATATTATATATTTTTTGATAACAATTATTTAGAACGTATGTTACAACTAATGAAGCCAAATTATTACTGGCTATAGCCATAATTGATTTTTAACTATCAACAAAGGATTCTGTGATAAAATAAAGTTTGTATTTTTTGCGATAAGAATATATTTTTATTATTTATATCATTTATTTGTAGTATAGCATAATCTGAAAATAAAGTTATGCTATTTCTGTACATTTTGCACAATATTATTTTTATACGAAAGGTTTATTACTCCTTTATTAGCTTTATATAACATACATTCCTAATTATATCTTAAATTAACAAGCCATATCAAACTAGTATATTTATATAAAACCCATAAAAAGAGATTGCCATTATATATGACAATCTCTTTAAAAACTCATAAAACAAAAAATAAATTCATTTAATAATAACTAATATTAGTTATATTCAAATTAAATTCTAGCTACACCAGTTTTTCTAGCAGCTTCAGCCACTGCCGCTGCAACTTCTTTAGCTACTCTAGGATCAAATGGAGCTGGGATTACATACTCTGCACTTCTTTCTTCATCGCTAACAAGTCCAGCAATAGCATATGCAGCAGCGATTTTCATTTCATCATTTATTTCACGAGCTCCAACATCAAAAGTACCTCTAAAGATACCTGGGAACGCAAGAACATTGTTAACCTGGTTTGGATAGTCTGAACGACCTGTACCAACAACAGCAGCACCAGCCTCAATAGCTTCTTCAGGCATTATTTCAGGAGTTGGGTTAGCTTGAGCAAATATAATTGGATCCTTTGCCATTGACTTAACCATTTCCTTTGTAACTGTGCCAGCAGCTGAAACTCCTATAAATACGTCAGCTCCAACCATAACGTCCTTCAATGTTCCTCTTTTTCCTTCAAGGTTAGTAATCTTAGCCATCTCAGCTTTTATTGCATTGAGATTGTCTCTTCCCTCATAAATTACACCCTTTGTATCGCAAAGAACAACTTTTCTAAGTCCCATTGAGAAAAGAAGCTTAGTAATGGCTATTGCAGCTGCACCCGCACCATTAACAACAATAGAAATGTCCTCCATCTTCTTTCCTACAACTTTGAGGGCATTAATAAGACCTGCAGCAGTAACTATTGCAGTTCCGTGCTGGTCATCATGGAATATTGGAATATTAGTTTCTTTCTTTAATCTCTCTTCTATTTCAAAGCATCTTGGAGCTGCAATATCTTCTAGATTAACACCACCAAAGCTTCCTTCTAATAATTTAATAGTATTTACTATTGTATCTACATCCTTTGATTTAATACAAAGAGGAAAAGCATCTACATCACCAAAAGTCTTGAAAAGGCAGCACTTTCCTTCCATAACAGGCATACCTGCTTCTGGTCCAATATCTCCAAGACCTAATACTGCTGTACCGTCAGTTATTACAGCAACAAGGTTGTGTCTTCTAGTATACTTGTATGAGTTCTCAACATCCTTTTGAATTTCAAGACATGGTTGAGCAACCCCTGGTGAATAAGCTAATGAAAGGTCTCTCTTGTCCTTTAAAGGAGCTTTACAAACAACTTCTATTTTTCCTGCCCACTCCTCGTGTGCTTTAAGTGAATCTTCATAGATTGTACCCATTTTTCATTCCTCCAAAAGTTTATATTTAAGATATTCTTTAATCATATTGTATTATACACTTTTGTGAAAACTTTCACAAGTGATTTATAAAAATTTAAAGCGAAACTTGTATCAGTTTCGCTTTAAATATACTTTGATTTAAAATAAATCAGATACTTATATGTCTTTTACTTCGTTAAGTACTAGTTTAATTTGATCTGCTGAATGTAATAGACCCTTTAACTCTTCATCAGTTAAGTCAATTTCTAATATTTTTTCGATACCGTTTCCGCTAACTATTGCTGGAAGACTTAAAGCCACATCATTTATTCCATAAGGTCCGTTAATAACAGTTCCTATAGGCATTATAGTCTTGTAGTTCTTAAGAAGAGATTCACATATTCTATTGATAGACAATGCTATACCATAATATGTTGCACCCTTGTTCTTAATAATTACTGCACCAGCAGTCTTAACATCGTTAAGAATCTGTTCTTTGTCAACAACTATATTGTTTTTTGCAACATAATCGTCAAACTTAGTACCAGCAATATGTGTTGCACTCCATATTGGCAACTGTGAATCACCGTGTTCACCAATAATGTATCCATGTACATTCTTAACATCTACACTTAAAATATTTGCAATTTGGTTTCTAAATCTTGAACTATCAAGTACTGTTCCAGAACCTAATACCTTACTAGCTGGCAAGCCAGTCCATTTTTGTACCATATAAGTTAAAATGTCAACAGGGTTTGATACTACTAATATTACACCCTTAGTGTAATACTTCATAATGTTTGCAGTAATATCCTTCATTATTGAAACATTTTTCTTCGCTAAATCCAAACGAGTTTCGCCTGGCTTTCTATTTGCTCCAGCTGTAATAACAATTACGTCACAGTCTTTACAATCTGAATAATCACCAGAATAAACATTCATTTGTCCAACAAAAGATAAACCATGATTGATGTCCAATGCTTCACCATATGCTTTTTCTTTATTAACATCAATCAGAACCATTTCTGATACTAGGTTGTTAATCGACATTGCAAAAGCTGCTGATGCTCCAACAAATCCACAACCAATTATAGCTACTTTAAAGCCTTTTCCTGCCACAATAATCCCTCCATTTTTTCGCAATTGTAAATAGAGTACCACATTACATTTTAAGATACAAATGTTAAATATACTTTTATGGAGATACATATTGTTATTATTGGGCAATTATCAAGAATATATCACTAATCGTCGCTCATTCTATTAATTTCGAGTTAATCTTTTAACAATGTATACAAAATATTTAACAATTACTTTCAATAGAGTAAAACAGGTTGATTTAAACCATTGTGTTTACTTTTTAATTATTAGTATTAATTTTGCTATAAATAAAATTACAAAAAAAAAAGACGGATACCATCTTTTTTGTTAATAATGATTCATATATAAATTTAAGTAAATAATTTCGCATATTTAAGTCAAGAAAAGTACAATCATCTTAATTAGTTTTTATTTCTTTCATATACTATTCTAAGCCCATTTAACGTTAATGTAGAATTTACTTCAGTTATTACTTGAGATTCTTCAGCAATTAATCTTGAAAAACCACCTGTAGCAATAACCCTAACATTTGTTTCCTTCATTTCATGCTTCATACGTTTAACAATGTAGTCAACTTTTCCAACATATCCATAAAAAATACCTGACTGCATACTAGCAACAGTATTTTTACCAATAACACTATCTGGTTTAACTAAATCAATTCTAGGCAACATAGCAGCCTTCTGATAAAGAGCCTCTGTGCTTATTTTTATACCTGGGCATATTACATTTCCTAAATACTCACCCTTTGCAGATATAGCACAAAAAGTAGTAGCTGTTCCCATATCTATTATAATAAGAGGACCTCCATACATCTCATATCCAGCTACTGCATTTACTATTTTGTCCACGCCTACTTCCTTCGGATTCTGACATCTAATATTAATTCCAGTCTTTGTACCAGGGCCAATTATCATAGGTTCTAATTTTAAGTATTTTTTTATGGAATGTTCAAGTGAATACAGCAAAGATGGAACAACAGACGCAACAACAACTGCTTCAATCTCTTCTACATTTAATTTTCCATATGCAAACAGATTTAGCATCAACATTCCTAACTCATCAGCACTTCTCTCTCTATCAGTGCTAATACGCCAGTTAGCCAAAAGTTCTTTTCCCTCAAATACACCTAATAGAGTATGCGTATTACCAACATCTATAACTAAAATCATATGACCTCCACAAGCGACAGAACTACAAACCAAGTCTTAAGCTCTTTATCTCTTTTATTTCAAGATCAATTTCCTTCTCTATTCTCGCAATATCATTGGCAATGTCTTCGACAGTCTCTTCTGTCTTAGGTTTTATTGCACTTCTCTGATAATGTTGCCTGTATGTTTCCCTAGTTTCCTTATTGTTTTGAGGTTCTCTGTGATAATTCTTTTGGTGGTTTTCTTTTGAAGAATTATCTCTCTGATTATTATCTTTTATTGTATTCTCCTTTTGAAGACTATCTCTTGTTTGGCTAACGCGTGAAGTAGTTTCTCTCTTTAGTTCTCTGCGTTGATATTCCTTCTGATTCTCTCTTGGAGGGCGGCTATTCCTCTCTTTATTGTTAATCTCTCCACTTTTTTGAGTGGAATTAGTTGGCTGTGCTGCACCTGATTGTACATCATTCTTTGATAAATCATTTTTTTTAGAAAACTCACTCTTTCTAACCACTTATATGTTCCTCCTAGATTATAATAATCTTAACAAACTATTGCAATAAAAGCCATAAACACTATATATTAGCATACATACCAAAACTGTTTATATCATCCGTCATATATATCCAAGCAAGCCTCTAACTTGTATTTCACCTGAAGATATTTCTCTGAACTCTCCATCGTTACATTTAACAATTAGCTTGCCATCTGGGGAAATTGCTTGAGCCAAACCAACATATTCATTCCCCTTAAAAATAATTCTAACTTCTTTTCCTATTGTAACAGAATATTTGCTCCATATATTTATTATTTCTTTAGTTTTTCCTTGTATTAATTCACTGTATATTTGTTCAAACTTGCTCAAGATACTTTCTAATAGCCTTACTCGAGAAATTCGCTTTCCTGTATGTATTTTCAGGGATGTAGCTTTGTTTTTTATTTCATCGCCAAAAGCATTTTTATCTTGATTAATGTTAATTCCAATACCAACCACTACATAGTTAATATGATCGGGCTCAGCGCTTAGTTCTGTCAGAATACCACCTAATTTATAGTTATCTAATATTATATCATTGGGCCACTTGATTCCGCAAACTATTCCTTGATTCTCAAGTATTCCTTCTACAACAGCTACCGCAGCAGCAAGCGTGACAATCTGTATATATTCAGGTTCTAAATCAGGTCTTAGGACAATTGAAAACCATAGTCCCTCACTGCTAAAAGATTCCCATTGCCTCCCTACTCTTCCTCTTCCCATTGTCTGCCTATCTGCAACTACAATTGTTCCATGCTGACAGCCTTCATTTGCAATCTTTTTTGCATAATTATTAGTAGAGTCTATCTCATTGAAGTGAACTAATTCTCGTCCAATAATCTGTCCCTTAGGAATTCGTAGTTCTCTGCTATCTAGCAAATCTGGAGTTTCAGCAAGAATATATCCTTTCTTTGTGGATGAAACTATATTGTAGCCCTCATTTCTCAATTCGTTTATATGCTTCCATATAGCTGTTCTGGAAACATTAAGCAACTGGCTCAATTCTTCACCTGACATATATTCCTTTTTCTGCTTTAGCTTTTCTAAAATCAGATTTTTCAATTCAACCTCCATACCTACCATTATGATATATATTGGTAAATTTGCATAATGGGATACACTTTTACTGCCCAAACATTAATGTTTAAAAGCCTTTTTCAAAATCAGTCAGTTTACAGTTTAATCATAACTAAATAAAATGCATTGAAAGAATCAAATTCCTTTTAGAATTATTGAGGTTAAGGACAAAAAAAGCTTATATCTGGATTTTTTAAGCAATAAATCCTGCCCGTGTCATTTTTAAAAATAGACATCCCACTACTTCTGTTCTCTATTTTCTCAAGTTTCCCCATATCAGTTAATTTATCCAGCAGTAAATAAAGCAATGAATCATCAATATCTGAGTAATTATCCCTAAGTTCCTGTAATATGTTATTTATGTACAGTTCTTCACAATTAGTGTATATAATTGGTGAATCCATTATTTTATCAAGTACATTTGCCTCACCTGGCAAAATAGTAGTAGTAATAAGGCATTCTGGAAGCCTGTATGTTCCAAAAATATATTTTTCTATTGGAATTATTGTCTTATAGTATAGGTCTATATCCTGATTCTGAGCTGCTTCGTAGATGAATCTATCTGCAATAAAGCATTTATCGCTTTTCACCTGGAGTTTTAAGCATCTATAGTAAGGTGATTTATATCGTTCAATATCATCCTTTGGGTTTAAAAGTGCTGAAAAGCATTTCTTTGTCTCACCTTCAATTATTACTTCTTTATCATGAGATATAGACAACTTTAGCCCACAGTCGGTTATATTTAAAACATCCTCTGACTTAACGTAATAATAAACCTCTGGCATTTTTACCCCCTAAGTACTTAATGTACCGTTTTTCATAACTCATTATTACCCTAAATAAAATATAATTTCAAGAAATATCTCATAACATTATATTACATTTTTTTATATTACACCATACTAAAAGTCATTACTACTAAGCTAGAATCACAAATTGACTAAAACCAATTACTATTGGCCTTAGTCAATTTTTTTAGGCTAATAGCCTATTATGTCAGACGATAGTTTTTACTATATAGAAGATTTAGTATACGGATTAATTCCACTACCTAAATCATCTTTTCTTGTATTTATATTGCTATCTATAACAAACTCCGCAGACTCCTGTTCTTGTTTAAATTTCATAATTACTTGAATGGCAGATTCTAGCTTTTCAAAAAACAGTGCTACCATATCTCCTGGGCGAGCATCTAACATCGCCTTTTCAAGTGCTTCTGTTTCGCTTAATACTATCTCTACATTTTCTCTCTTTGCTCCTGAACTTATAACACTCGATTCAAGCAGACTTGCAACCTCCCCCCTTCTACGTCCTCTTAAATCAACATCTTCTTTTATATATATCTTCTCAAAAGCCTTTCCACACAACTCTCCTACTTCCTTTATACTTGAGTCCAATCTATCACCAGGCATACCAATAATCCCCACTAATCTCTTTGCCTTTAATTTCTGAATAAATTTTATAACAGCATTGTAACCAGCAATATTATGGCTGTAATCCAGCATAACTTTAAACTCACCCATATCAAAAATATTGAACCTGCCAGGATTCAATTCAACGTCAGGCTGGAAAGTACTTATACCTTTTTTTATAATATCAAAAGGAACATTTAATCCCACTAAAGCAGCTACAGCCGCCAAAGAATTTTCAATATTACATTCTATTAGTCCACCAAAAGTTATTGGAATATCTTCTAAGTCTATAAGGGGAATTCTCTTTGAGTCCTTACTTACCCAAATAAATCCATCCTTTACATACACCCCTATGTTATTTGGATTCTTACAATGCCTTTTAAATAGTGCATTTGATTTTAATCTGCTAAACATTATTACTTTACTTCGTACCCTTTCCAGCATATAGGGTGTCATACTATCATCTGCATTAAGAACTGCATATCCATCAGGTTTTATAGCTTCAATCACAAGTGCTTTTGTATTGGCAAGTTCCTCTATGGTATTTATCCCATCAATACCCAGATGATCATCACTTATATTAACTAAAACACCTACATCTGCAAGTTCATAGCCAAGACCCTTTTTTACAATTCCACCTCTTGCAGTTTCTAATACAGCAGCATCTACAGTTTTATCTGATAAAACTACTCTCGCACTAGTAGGTCCTGTAGTATCGCCCTTTTGAATACACTTATTTCCAATATATATCCCACTTGTTGAAGTCATTCCTACATTTAACCCCATTATAGAAAGAGTATGTCTAATAAGCCTTGTTGTAGTGGTTTTCCCATTCGTCCCGGTAATTGATACAATAGGAATACTACAACAACTGTCATCAGGATACATCATTTTTAATATATCCTCTGCCACATCTATCGGCTCGCCTTCACTTGGATGAAGATGCATTCTAAGTCCAGGAGCAGCGTTAACCTCAATAATTGCACCCTCACAAATATCTATAGGACTAGATATGTCTTCTACTGCAATATCTATTCCTGCAATATCCAAGTTCATAGCTTTAGCGGCTGCTACAGCATATTGTATATTTTTAGGATGTATTTGTTCTGTGCAGTTCTTAGCTGTTCCTCCAGTACTTATATTTCCATTCTGCCTTAATCGGACAACTTGTCCTGGTTCTAAAACACTATCAGTTGTAAGCCCTTGAGCCTTAAGATAATTTATAGCTATTTCATCTAGTTTAATGTAGGTCAATGGGCGTTCATGATCTTCTCCTCTTAGCGGATTCATATTTTCTAGCCTAACCAGTTCTGAGATGGTACTGACACCATCACCAATTACTTCAGGTGGCCTTCTCTCAGCAACAGCACAAACCCTGTCTCCTACAACTAAAACGCGATAATCCTTGCCGTATATATATTTTTCTATAATAATTTTTTTAGAATATTTTTTTGCTTCATAAATTGCATCATTTATTTGATCCATAGAGGTAATATTTACAGTTACACCCTTGCCTTGATTAGAGTCAACCGGTTTAATTACCACTGGAAATCCAATCTCATGAACAGCTTCCAATACTTCTTCCATGCTCTGTACTATTAGTCCATATGGAACAGGTATGTTGTTATCCATTAATATTTTTTTAGTAAGCTGCTTATCAGATACTATATCAACAGCAATGCAGCTTGTACTATCTGGAAGTGATGCCTGAATTGTTCTGCTGTTTTTACCATATCCTAGTTTTAAAATACTTCCCGTTCCAACTCTGCATACAGGTATATTTCTTCTTTTTGCTGCTTCATAGATAGCCTTTGTACTAGGCCCCATATCAGTTTCTGCTGATATCTTCTTTAGTTTTGTAAGTATTTTATCAATGTCAATAGCTTTGTTTTCTGCGAAAGCTTTAACTATTTCAATTACTCTTTTTCCACATTCAACAGAAAAAGCCTCATTGATATATTCATATATGATAATATATTTTGATGAAGTTCCTATCTGTCTTGTCTTCCCATAACGAACTGGATATCCCAATTTGTTGTGAATCTCAATTATCAAATGCTCTGCCACATGACCTATATAGGTACCTTCAATTAATCTTTCTCCAAAACCGCCCACATATCCCAATCCACAAGTATGCTCAGCAATCTCAGGAAAATGTTCTAGCAGTTTCTTATTAAAGCCCGGAATTTCTCTTGTTGGTCCAGCCTCAAAAATCCCAATATCAACTACCATACGAATTACTGGTCTATGACTATATATATTTTTACCTTGAAAGCAATAAATGCTTTGAATTTGCACTGAAAAGACCTCCTAAGTCTAGAAGAATGTTAATTTATAACGACTAGATTTTATATAAATTTTTTGATTATAGAAAAATTTCAGCAGCATCATAAGCGTGTGAACGATGCGGAATATATTCTCACCATCTGACACTAAAGCGGTATTTCGACGAGGCGGGATATATTCCCACTTCCTGAAACCCAAATAAGTTCTCGCTTCGTTATAATACCTAGATTCCAAATGAAATTCTTCGATTGTAGAAAAAATTGTAGATAAGATTATAGAAAAATTTCATTATATTAGCAGTATTTTACGAGGATGGAGATATTATAATCTTATAAGAATCAACGTATTACCTTCCACTTATTGAAGAGAATTAGAGATATTTTCTCGCCTCGCTATATCACTGCTCTGCTATTTAAATCAAAGCGAAAACCACATGGTAAGACGTGTATTGTAACATTTGACAATGCTATCATCTCTTCCGGATTAAGTTCTGACACATTTGATTTTTTAATGGAAGTACCATCGATAACTGTTACACAATTTGTTCCAACCACCTCAAAGGAAGCATTCGAATAAACTTGAATCGCTGTATCCTCGTCTATTCCAACACCCAATATTGATGGATTTTGGGCAACTCCAACAAGCAATCTGCCCAATCTTCCTCTTTGTTCGAAATGTTGATCAATTATCACCTGATTCAAAAATCCCAGCCCCGGGGACATTCCTAGTGTACATTTTCTTGCAGCAGAATTACTATTACCATCCACAATCATTGTACTGCTCATAGCTGATGCTCCTGCACTTGTACCTATAATAGGTACCCCTCGTAGATATATTTCTAATAGGGTGTTATATGTTTTTGTCCCACCTAATATACTAGTAATCCGCAGTTGATCCCCACCAGTAAAAAAAACACCTGCTGCACTTGACAATCTTTGTGCCACAGAGTCCTTATTGGCATCATCTCTACTATCAATGTTTAGAATATCTATGTTCTCTACTCCCAGCCGTGTAAATACTTCTCTGTATTCCTTTCCTACTTCTTGAGGCTTTTGCGTTGCTGTGGTTAAAACAATTATTTTAGCACTAGAGCCTCCGCACATATCAATTGCATGCCTTAAAACTGAACTTTGACCCCACTTATCCTCTGCTCCTCCTATTATTAATAGGTTGCCATTAACCATTTCACTCATTATTTACCTCCAGTATATCCAGAGCTATACTTGTTGCTAATTATATCCCAGGCATAATTCTAGTATTTAAAGCTAGTCCAACTCCCATAAGAACTATTGCAGATACAACAAGATAAATTCCAATCCTGCTTCTGCTATTTTTCGTAGCAAGAATACCACAGATCACGCCTAGCATACCAAAAACAAATGGATATATAAATAATGCTAAAACAGCTGATACCCATCCAGCTATAAGTAAAAATACTTTTTTTATACTTTCACTTACACTTAAGCCTAAAATATTCTGAATATTATTCATACTAACCTCCCATGCTTTTTTATAGTTCTTCTTAAACAGCCTAAAAATGTCTATGCTCCCATAGATTCACTTTCGGACTTATTATTTTTGAGGTTCAAAAAATAACTAAACTATACAAGTTTGTTACCCTACCATAGCGTATTATTTACAAATAATAATGTTAATATTCAACTTTTCATTGTATTTGAAATTAGTTATAATATTTAATATAAATGTCCAATAGTTTCACAAATAATTTAGATACTATTATTATTTTGAACTTCCCGATATCGAATTACTGTTATTTAAATGTAATTCATTTTAAATATAGATTTGCAAAATCTAGTCCATGAATAAGTAATCAAATAATTACAAGAGGCAGGTATTATGCTAAACAATATTGATCAATTACGGAATATAACTGACTATCGTCAGATTTAGATTATAAATATAATGATTTGAGTTTATTAACCTATATTCAGGTTTTTGAGGATGTAGAATTAACAAACTACCAATGTTCTTTAACCTTGCCCAAAAGGCTTATGTTCATAAATCAAAAAACAGTTCCTTGGGAATCAAAATTAGCTTCCAATACATAATTAGTAATAACCCAGGGCTCCAGTATAGATTTTGTATAGATAAAAATATTTCTTCTCAGAAATGGTGACAAATAACCTATATAGTCTGATATTCTATGTCCTTTTCTCTATACTTTAGAGTAAATAATAACCGTTACTTGCACAGCTATTTGTGTTGCTAAATTGGCAAACTAAATTTAACAGTTAAACCACCTTCTTGATTATTCTCTGCCCAAATATCTCCTCCATGGTTATTAATAATTTCCTTACATATAGCTAAACCTAAACCTGCTACCGAACGCCCCGCATCAGAAGTATACATTGGTTCAAAAATTTGTGATAGGAGTTCTTCTTTAACACCAGCACCATTATCTGCAACCGAAAAAACAATTGTGCTTTTTTCCTGCCTACATGATATATATATTCTTTTATCTTGGCTAACAAAGTGCTTCAAACTGTTTCCAATTATATTTCCAAATACTCTATGCATCTTCAAAACATCAATTTGCAGTGCCACATCAGGACAACAGTCCTTTATTTCTAGTTTGACGCCTATATGTGAAAGTTCATCGTCATAATCTAAAAGGACAGCTTTCATTATATCGCTTACAGTAATCTCCTGCTTTTTTAATGAGCTTTTCAAATTATAGCTAAGATAATCGTCAAATTCCTCTATAAGATTTTTTATAACAAGAGATTTATAGTAAATAGTATCTACATACTTTTCAGCTCGTTCTGCAGATAGATTTCCTTTCTTTAATCTTTCAGCATATCCCATAACAGATGTTAAAGGTGTCTTTATATCATGTGAAATTGAAGCAATAATTCTATTTTGTTTCAATCTTTCTTCCTCTAGGTTCTCTGTTAATTCAACAAAGGAATTCTGCAGTTTACCTATTTCATCAAAACGGTGAGTGCGTTTTACTGTATTACAACCTTGATAACTTACTATGTCCTTTTGAAGATTTTCTATTGGACGAACAAATCTAAAATACAGAACCAAAGATAAAAATATTGTAATTACAAAAATAATTATAAGCTCAGCACGAAAAATGTTTCTAACTGATGGTAATTTAATTATCTCATTTTCTAATATTGGTTTTGTTACTTTAAGAAGAAAAGTTTCGTTGTTGAATTTAACTGGCTTAACAGAAGTAATATAAAGGCTCTCCATTTTATGCGATTTACTTTCATAGACTGTTTGCCCATTTAAATCTTCTATAGCAAATATCAAATGTTCCTTCTCGACATAATTATTCAATATATCTTTATAATTAGAATTCTCACTAATATTCTGTGCTATTTCAAAGGTTCGCATATCTAATTTGTTCTGTAAAGCAGTAAAATCGCCAAAAAAGCTATCTGATATAAATATGTTGTAATAACCAAACAATAAAAGAAAATTTAGTGCAATGGCACTTATTATGGTTATAATAAATCTACGGCGCATGCTCATAGTTTTATCTCTCCTCCCATTCAAAGAAATGCCATTACAATATTGGCATTAACTAGGCCGCCCATTACTTTTTATTTTATATCTTTTAATAAAAGCTTCAATCTCTCATCTGGGGCCTTATGAATTTATATCCTACTCCCCAAATAGTTTTTATATATTCATTATTAACATCTATCTTTTCCCTTAGGTTTTTTATATTGACGTTAACTGTTCCAATATCGCCATAATCAATTCCCCACACTGAATTGAATATTTGCTCCCTTGTTAAAACATGCCCTACATTTTCCATCAAAAACTGCAATAACTGAAATTCTCTGGTAGAAAGCGCTATTGGCTTACCAGCTTTATATGTTTCAAAGTTATCTCGCCTTATTTCAATGTCTCCAATAATAAGACTTTCATTATTCTGAATCCTTTCATGCCTTTTATCTCTGCGAATATGAGCCTTAACTCTCGCAACAAGTTCTTCAACCACAAAAGGCTTAAAGATATAATCATCTCCACCCATTTCAAAGCCAAGCATTGCATCTAATGTGCGGCTTTTCGCTGTTACAAATAGAATTGGGCATGTAACTATATCTCGTATTTTCTTACAAAGCTCAATTCCATTCATATTAGGCATCATAATGTCCAGTATAATAACATCAAAATTATTGTTTTGCTCAATCAATTTTAATGCTTCTAAGCCGTCTCCACAGATAACTGTTTGAAAATTTTCGTCTTCTAATGCATCTGAAATTAACTCTGCAATAGTTTTATCATCATCTACAATTAATATTTTTTCCATATAATCATCTTCCATTAGCTTTTTTAACGCCTAGATTTAAAATTAAATTTTTCGATTTTAGAAAAACTTAATTATATCAGCGGTTTTTCAACGAGGCAAGAGATATTCATGCCTCGTTTTCATTTTATCATACTACTATATAGCCCTTCCACCGCTCCTTCAATTTTATACAAACTTTATAGCTATTGAAATAAGCTCAAAATTTATATTATGCAAACAGGGATGCTATTTTACTCCATAGCTCTGCAAATACATTGACAATTCTATCAATAAAACCTATTTGATCTTTCGTAGCTTCTAAATCATTTATGCTATTACTATCATCTATGCTTATTTCATGGGTGCGCATAATTACCTGCAAAGTCTGTGGAGGTGGATTTTTTTCTGAAGTAATAGAAATTAGTGCTGCTTCTGCATCCATTTCCAGCAAATTACTGTTCTCTTCAATTTCATCAAGCTTATCATCTACAGTTTTCTTTATTTTGTCACTAGCACTTTTTATTGACGATGTAGAGTTTACACCTGATAAGCTGTCCTGGAGAAGATCAATTAATCCAGCTAAACTTTGGCGAGTACCCTCATCTAAATCATCATCACTTGCTTTTAATGTGTTTTTTATAGAAGTTAATAGAACTTTAGTATCAGTTAGCCCAGTATTAAGCTCCTCAAATAGTTTTTCTGTATCTTCTAATGCTTTTGTTGCACCACTTTGGTACTTATTAATGGTACCATTAAGTGAAGAAATATTATCAATTATAGTATTACTTTTATTTAAGAAAGCTTTTGTGGTATTACCAATTTCATCTAATTGTTTTAATAAATTCTGAGTTGTGCTAATACCAGCATCTATTGAATCTATATACTTATTCCCTAATTCACAGGCACTCTGAGCTGTACTAACCAAATCCTCTGCCTTTTCGGATAGTTTTCCTAACTCTGTGATTAACATGTTTGTCGCATATACTGTGTTTGCCAAGTCATTAAGAGTAGGCTGGATTGAAGCAATAATAGCTTTTAACTCTCCGTTTAAAATAGCCACCGTAGGGTCACCATAGTAAGCAGATGCTGCGTCTAGCTGAGCTGGCATAGCCTTCATAGCAGCGTCCAATGCCTGTAAATCTTCCTTCAACGTGGTTAACCTAGTATTCATAAGCATCATGGCTGTTTCCATTGCTTTTTTATCATCTTCAGAAATTTCTATGTTATTACTGATTTCTTTTAATATTTTTTTTGTATCGCTGGAGTAACCCTTCACAGTACTTAAATTATTGTATAACTCATCTGTGCTTTTTTGAATTTTACTAATTGAACTGGAGAATGAATTTATATAAGTCTTTGTGCTGTTCATTGTATCAACTAGTGTATTAACATCTGAATTCACATTATTCACTAGCTTCTGTCCATTCTTCAAATGTGGAATAAGCTCACTGATTCGTTTTGTTATATTCGTAATATCTGCTAGTGATTTATCTGCATTTGCATATATGCCATCTTTCGAAGAACTGACCTTGCTGCGTGCACTTTCCAGTGACGAAAGGCCTGATTGTAATTGATTTAATCCATCAGATGTACTTTGAATACTATTTAATAGTTCATTTAGTCCATTATAAAGCTCATCCCCAGAATCTCCAACTGTATCCTTTGCTTCTTTTAGTTCTTTAACAGTTTTGAGCTGATCTAGAGTTCCGGGCATCATTGTCATTATTATTCCAGTGGATTCAAAACTTTTTGTACCAATACGCATAGTAAAGCTAGTTTCCTCTCCTGGAAGAGCAGCAAAAATCACAGCTTTATAGTTACCTAAAGATTGTATCTGAGCACCTGGAGCCTCAACACTAGTTGTATTTGTCATATCAAATAATGATTCAATTGTTAATAGCATATTATTTTTCAAATATTGGCTTGCTTTCTTATTTGGTATAGCCTTAATGTTTATTTCAACTAATCCTTCTACTCCTGCAAGCTTATCAGCATTAGTAGGTACCCCATTCAACTTATAGGATATATCAAAGTCCCAAGGCAGAATAATTGTTCCTTTTTTAGGCGTACATTCATAGTAGAATCTGTTTACATTTTCCTTAAAGCTCCAGCTTACAGCATCACCTGAAATACTTGGCTGAACTTCATTTGACATATTAGTTACTTTTTCATAAGAGCCATAATCAGTAAAGTTAAGATTTCCATTTAAACTGCATCCTTTAACAATATTTAAGTTCTCTGTTTTACCATAATAGTCTAAATTTACATAAACTGATTCATCAACAGTAACTCCAGCTGTATCAGCATTTACATCGCTTGCCAACATTGTTAATACCATAATACCAGCAAGAATGCCTGAAAATGTTCTTTTAATTATTTTCATTTTAGTAATCCTCCTAATCTGCAATAGTTTCATCTTGTTTTATTCTATTTCTAATTCGTTCTCTTCTTTCATTTAGTCGTTGCAAACGTCTTTCTGACCTTTTATTAGCTTTATTTATATGTTTTATTATTGGTTTATCAAAGAGAGTCAACAATGCAGGGAGCATCAAAACAACAACTGCTATTCCCAGTAATGCTCCTCGTGAAATTAATTGCCCCATACCTGCAATGGCTGTTATTGATGATGTACGGTATAGAATAAAGCCACCACAAGAGAGAATCATGCCAGACGTTAAAACCGGTGGTGTTGTTTCAGCAATTGCTTCAATGGTTGCTTCTTTCTTATCCAAATTTGACCTACTATTCAGATAATTATTAGCCATTAAAATAGCATAGTCTACTGTGGCAGCAAGTTGTACGCAGCTTACAATTATATATCCCATATAAACCATAGTGTCTCCTACCAAATATGGGAATGCCATGTTTATAAAAATAGCAGATTCTATAGGCAGCAGTACCAGTAATGCAAGTAACAGTGATCTAAAAGCAATCATAACTACAAGTGCAACACCTAACAAGGAAAGTTTATCGACAAAGTTATAGTCTGTAATAATTGTGCTCTTAATTTCTTGTGTACAAGGTGTAGCCCCTATTAAATATGAGTTCTCAGGATAATATTTCTTAACAATTGATTGAATTTCATCTGAGCACTTAAATGCCAAATCGCTTTCATCTTTTGTATTTATATAAATTAGCATTCTTGCATAATTATCTGTGTGAAGCATACTTGTAACACTCTTTGGTAAAATACTTATTGGTATGCCCTCTGGAACTGTGTTTGCAAGTGAAGTGACACTGGTTGTATAACTCAAAGCCTCTATTTCTTGTGATAGCTGCTTCTCCTTTATAAATGAGGTATTAGGAATTAATACCATTAGCAAATTACTTCTTCCAAACTGATCTTTTATAGCCTGTTCATCTTGATAAACTATTGTTCCCTCACTAGAACCAACAGAGCTATTACCAAAAGTGAAGCTGTTCATATCCTTTGCTATAAAGCTTGGAATAGCCAAAATAATTGCAAGTACTAAAACACCATATCTAATTTTATAAGCACCCTTTGCAAACTTGTTAAAGGGAGGCATAAATGGTCTATGTGCTGTCTTTTCAATAACATTTGAGAATTTAAGAATAAATGCTGGCATTAACAATAAAACAGTTAACACACTTATTACTATACCCTTAGCTAAGCAAACTCCCATATCGAATCCTATTGAGAATTTCATTAGCGTAAGTGCAACAAATCCTATTGTTGTTGCTAAGCCACAGAATATAACTGATTTTGCCGAATGTCTTAATGCAGTGGTAATAGCCTTAGATGGCTCTTCACCCTGAGCTCTTGCATTAGTAAAGGAATGCATTAAGAAAATAGAATAATCCATTGCAACCGCTAACTGTAATATGGCAGATACACTTTGGGTCAAAAACGAAATTTCACCCATGAAAATATTAGTACCCATATTAACAATTATTGCAATTCCCATGACTAGTAAAAACAGAATAGGTTCAAGCCATGAGGTTGTAGTCAATATTAGAATTACTAAAATTACAATAACAGCAATTACTGCAACACTTTTTACTTCTTTACTTAAGTTTTCGTTCAAGGATTTGTTCTGTATGGCAGAACCCATATAGTGTCCTTTATCTCCAACTATTTCTTTTATTTTGTCAATTGCCTCTGATGTAACTGAGCTTGAGTCACCTTCGTGAAAAATGATGTTCATAACAGAGTGTCCGTCTTTATAATAGTCCTCAAGATTCTTGTTATCTATGAACTCTCTTGACTGATATATGTCGGTTGTTGTATCTGCCCAAGTTACTATGTCAACGCCTTCCACTGCTGCTATTTTATCTTTATATTGCTTTGCTTCATACAGCGTGACATCATCAATCATAACTCGTGCAGAGCCAGGGTATCCAAACTCATTCTCCATAATTTCTATACCTTGCTTTGACTGCACTGAACTTGGAAGGTATTCAGTCAAATCATAATTTACTTTAACAAATGGACTGCAAATAATACTTAACACCACAAGAATACCAAAAATCACTCCAATAGTTTTCCTATGATTAATAATTATATCTACAGCGTCTTTTGACTTTTCATGTGCTTTCATTTTCATGTCCATGCCCTGTATTCTGCTTAAAATAAAATACTGATATGGACTCCATCCCCCTTTACTTTAAATTTCAAAATCGAACACTTTTACATGCTCCTTTTACTATCCTTATATAATTTTAAAGGAATAGAATTAAAAAATAAGTGGAGAAAAATTAAAAAAAATTAAATATTTCTCTATAGCAAAATAAGCTTTATTTAAGCAGACCGTCAAAACGACATATCCTCTTAAACAAAGCCTATTATTGTTTTTAATATATTAAAATGGTTTACTATATACGATATTTAACTTACTATAGTATTTATTTTATCGCTTCTCTAATAACTCTTCCCATTTCCTTAGTGCCCACAACAGTAGTTCCTGCTGATGCTATGTCAACCGTTCTATAGCCGTTGTCAAGTACACTAACTACTGCTTTTTCTATAGCACCTGCTTCCTCAGGTAAATCAAAAGAATATCTGAGCATCATTGCTACAGAAAGTATAGTAGCTATTGGATTTGCTTTATCCTGACCTGCAATATCAGGTGCAGAACCATGAATTGGCTCGTATAATCCAAGCTTAGTAGCTCCAAGGCTAGCTGATGGCAACATTCCAATAGAACCTGTAATCATCGAAGCCTCATCAGACAATATATCTCCAAATATATTGCTTGTCAGCACTACATCAAACTGTGCAGGATTTCTAACAAGCTGCATAGCCGCATTGTCTACATACATGTGACTTAGGGCTACCTCAGGATATTCCTTTGCAACCTCTTCTACCACCTGCCTCCAAAATCTTGAACTTTCTAATACATTTGCCTTGTCTACAGACATTAGTCTTTTACCACGCTTCATAGCTGTGTCAAAGCCAACTTTAGCAATTCTCTCTATTTCTGTTCTATTATACATTTCAGTATCATAAGCAGCTTCTACACCATCTGTTTCAAGTCTGCCTCTTTTACCAAAATAAATTCCACCAGTTAACTCACGAATAACCATTATGTCAATTCCATTACTAATTATATCTGATTTCAGCGGAGAAGCATCCTTCAAAGCATTGTAAATAATGGCTGGTCTTAGATTTGCATATAATCCCAAAGCCGCTCTGATACCAAGCAAACCAGCTTCAGGTCTTAGATTTCCAGGAACTGTATCCCATTTAGGCCCACCAACTGCACCCAATAATACAGCATCACTGCTTTTACAAGCATCTATCGTAGACTGTGGGAGTGGAACACCATGTTTGTCTATTGCAATTCCTCCAAGGTCAGCTTCAGTAAGTTCAAAGCTATGCCCATATTTTTTGCCAATTACCTTGAGCACTTCTAAAGCTTCTGAAACTATATCCGGACCTATGCCGTCTCCCGGCAATACTGTAATCTTATAATTCATTTTATCATCTCCATTCTACTTGTGCCAAAAGTCAACACCATATTAAAGACTACAAAAATATAGTTCTTACACTGAATTATTATAGCCTTCAAACAAAAACCAATAATAAATTATTTATTCAGTCTTTCCAATTGAATTTATAGGTGTCTAAACTTATCTATGAAGTGAGTTAAGTACCTTATATACATCAAAAAATTTTGATAAGTTTAGACACCGTAAAAAGTTGGGTTATTTAGCTTGTTTAATATAATTAATCAATCCATCCGCAGAAATTATTTCCTGCATAAACTCTGGGAATGGCTGACCTTGATAGGTTTTACCTGTTGTAAGGTTCTTGATGCTTCCATTGTCGAAATCAACTTCCACCTCATCACCATCACTTATATCTATTGCTGCTTCAGGACATTCAATAATAGGAAGTCCTATATTAATTGCATTTCTATAAAAAATCCTAGCAAAAGTCTCAGCAATAACGCAAGATATCCCTGATGCTTTTATAGAAATTGGAGCATGCTCCCTAGATGAACCGCAGCCAAAATTCTTTCCAGCCACCATTACGTCACCCTTCTGAACTCTTGATGTGAATTTATCATCTAAATCCTCCATACAATGACTTGCCAATTCTGCAGGGTCTGATGTATTTAAATATCTTGCAGGTATAATTACATCTGTATCAACGTTATCTCCATATTTTATAACTTTACCTTTAGCATTCATATTTTTGCCTCCTCACACTTTGTGTAGTTGTTCACTTAGCCAAACTTATTTGTCCAAATCTTCAGGTCCAGCAATTTTTCCTAAAACTGCAGATGCAGCTGCTACAGCAGGGCTTGCTAAGTAAACTTCACTTTCGGGGTGTCCCATACGTCCAACAAAATTTCTGTTTGTAGTAGAAACTGCTCTTTCTCCTTTTGCAAGAATACCCATATGCCCTCCAAGACATGGTCCGCATGTAGGTGTACTTACAGCCGCTCCAGAATCAATGAATATATCAAATAAGCCCTCATTCATAGCTTGTTTCCAAATCTTTTGAGTAGCAGGAATAATGATACAGCGTACATCTTCATGTACCTTTCTTCCCTTCAATACTTCCGCAGCAATTCTCATATCTTCAATTCTTCCATTTGTACATGAACCAATTACTACCTGATTTATTTTAATATCTCCAACATTATCTATTGTACGAGCATTTTCAGGAAGATGCGGGAATGCAACTGTTGGTTTAATAGTATCTAAATCAATTTCATAAACCGCACTATATTCCGCATCCTCATCTGCTTTATAAGCTGTATAACTTCTTGTTGAATGTTCTTTTACATATTCTATAGTCTTTTCATCTACTTCAAATATACCATTTTTAGCACCTGCCTCAATTGCCATGTTAGCAATTGTAAACCTATCATCCATAGAAAGTTCACGGCAGCCGTCACCAGTAAACTCCATTGATTTATATAGTGCTCCGTCTACTCCTATCATTCCAATAATGTGAAGAATTACATCTTTTCCTCCAACCCATTTGCGAGGTTTTCCCTTCAACACAAATTTTATTGCCTCAGGAACCTTGAACCATGCTTCTCCAGTTGCCATTCCTGCTGCCATATCAGTGCTTCCAATTCCTGTAGAAAATGCACCCAATGCACCATAGGTACAAGTGTGCGAATCTGCTCCAATAACTACATCTCCTGGCACAACAAGTCCCTTTTCAGGAAGCAGTGCATGTTCTACACCCATTTGTCCAACTTCAAAAAAGTTTACAATTCCCATTCTCTTTGAAAACTCTCTGCAAAGCTTTACCTGCTCTGCTGACTTTATGTCTTTATTTGGTGTAAAGTGGTCAGGAACTATTGCAATCTTATTTATATCAAACACCTTATCCAGTCCTATTTTATCAAATTCCTTAATAGCCACTGGAGTAGTAATATCGTTTCCTAAAACCATATCTAGTTTTGCTTTAATAAGTTGTCCTGCCCTAACCGATCCCATCCCTGCGTGAGCCGCAAGAATTTTTTGTGTCATCGTCATTCCCATATAAAACGCCTCCTTATTCTGTTAAGTCTTACATAAGTGCTATAAGAATACTATCAATCATATAAAAACTTATTATATTAATATTTTTATTTTGCAAAAGTTCTACGATTTAGCAGAAGCTTGTGCTTCCTTTGAATCTGAAATCACTATTACTGGTCTTGCAGCTATGCTATTTGATATTTTCAAATTGTTATTCAGCACTGACCTATAATAATATACAAATCACAACCAATCTGGTTTGCTAACATTGTTTTTTCAATATTATTTCGAACTTTGCTCCATTGCCGCAAATGTGGCTATTTAAAATGTAGTTACAAATTTAATATAATAATGTAATAAGAAACACCTTTTAGCATTGTCTTGTTGCAATTATATATCAATACTAAAAAGTGTTCTTCCTGTTATTTACCGTTATTTTTATTAATTTTGAATGTTTTTTGACGTATTTCTATACTGCATAGGAGTCATTTTCATCTGCTTTTTGAATATATCATTGAATCTCTGCTGGTTTGAAAATCCAACGCTGTGTGCTATATCTGCCACTTTTAAATCAGTTTCCTCAAGCAGTTCACAAGAACGTTTAATTCTAATATTTAAGAGATACTGCATTGGACTAAAACCTGTTTCTTCCTTAAATGCTCTTGTAAAGTAACTTGGGCTAAGAAAAACATACCTCGCTATATCAGTAATAGATATTTCTCTTTCATAATTATTTTGAACAAATTGTATAGCTGATTGTATAAGTTCCTTTATTTTGGGGCTTTTATTTTTGATGCTATTTTCCCATTCAGCCTTCAATGCTCTAGATATGAGCACAAATAATTCCATCAGCATTAAATAATTAAGCAACTCACTACCTAGCTGATCACTTGCTTTTTCCTTCAATATTCTATTTAGCAGCCCTATAATATCATTTTTTTGACTTACCTTAAGATTTATAAATGCTCCTGAAGCTTTACCGCTTACATAGTTAATAAAATCAGCCAGTGAAGTCTCTGATAAATCTTTGTGAGCCTTATTTACAAACTTAAAATATAATACAATGAAGTCACAGCCATGATCTGACTTTGCAGTCAGTTGATGATGCTGATGAGGCTTAATTATAACTATATCATTTGACCCAACTTCAAGACTCTGATCTCCAATTTCGAACAAGCCTTCACCCGACTTAATGTAAACCATCTCAAATGTTTCGTGAATGCTAAGTCCCTTTGTCCAACGTGTATCACGATAGCGCTCAATAGACTTCATGCTTGTAATTGGTATGAAACTTGCCGAGTCTAAAATACCCTCCCATGACTTTGGTAAAGTTGTTGATTCCAACTAGAACTTAACCCCCTTTAGTTCTTATTCTTTGCTCAAACTCCGCACATAAAAGATCTATCGGTGCGGTAGAATTGCCAACAGCTTGTTATGCAGCGAACCTACTTATATTATATAATTATTTGCTTTTCACTTTATAATGCTGCACACCTTGTATTACTTGGCTTTATGCAGTATATTCCACTTAAAGTTTGAGTTCTTTATTTCTACTTTTAAACTAATTAATCTTTAAAACACATCTGTTTATTTGGGCTTTCTAAATACCATAGGTCTACTGCTTTTTGCTCCGTCTGATGATGCTTTGCCCTTTGAACCACTATTAGCTGTTGGCTTTCCATTAGAACTGCGGTTTGCTGATGCTTTGCTGTTAGATTTGTTACTTGTCAACAACTTGTCACTTTTGCTCTTGCCATAGCTCTCTAATTGCTGCTCCCATACACCTTGCTTGAAATTTTCCGTTCCTTTTCTATCTGTAGGTGTAGCTTTTCTGCTGTTATTCTGTCTTTTCGCCACAGCTTGCTTTTCTTCTCGTTCATATTTTTTTAATGACTTGGTCTTATAATCGCCTTCAAATCTAAGCTTTTCATTATAATGAGTACTTGATTGTCCTTCAATAGATTTTTTTCTACTTTCTGATTTTCCATTACCATCTATTTTATGCTTAGAACTAGATTTGCTAAATGTCTTGCCTCTATTTGCTCCTGCAGCTTTAGAAGCATTCTTATTTTTTATACCCTTTTTATAATCAATAATAACACCATTTTTCATTGACTTAGGTGTTATTGTTATTTGAAGTTCTCTTTCATACTGCTTTATAAACTCAATCTCTTTTTCAGTCACAATAGATATTGTCATACCTGATTTGCCATTTCTTCCAGTCCTTCCGGCTCTATGCAGGTATTCCATGGAACGTTCTGGTATATCTAAATTAATTATATGCGTTACCCCTTCAATATCAAGTCCCCTGGCTGCAATATCTGTTGCAACTAATATCTGCAGCTTTCCTGACTTGAAGTTGTCCATTACCTTTTTTCTATCCATCTTTACATTTGAGCCATGTATGCTGTCAGCATTTATTTTGTGGTATTTTAGCTTTTCAGCAGCCTCTTCAATGTCATAACCGCTTCCGCAAAATGCAATTGCTTTTTTCGGATTTAACATTCTGATAACCTTTCTCATTACTTCTATTTTGTCACGCTGCTCTGCCACAAAATAGATATGCTCAATTGTATCAGGAATCTGCATCTTTGGAGTGCTTTTTATCAATAAGGGTTCCTTCATAAACTGCTTGGCCCGTTCAATTGTACGGGCAGATATACTGGCAGAGCAAATAACTACCTGCCTCTCCTTTAGTGTCGTCTTAATTACAGCTTTTGTCCCTTCAATGTAGCTGTCATCAAGCAACCTATCAGCTTCATCTATAATAATGGTTTTTATTGTATGTGCAGAAATTTTCTTTTTCTGAATTAATTCAAGTATTCTTCCTGCAGTTCCTACAATTATATGGGGTTTAAGCTTAAGCTTTTCAATTTGCCTCTGTATATTTACATCACCGATAATAGGCGTAGATGTTGCTTTTAAGTCCGAATTCTGAGACAGCATCTCTATCTGTCTTTCAACTTGTATAGCCAATTCATGGGTAGGCACAAGTATAATTGCCTGCATTTCCTTTTTCTGCGTGTCTATTTTTTCGAAGAGAGGCAGCAAATATGCAAGAGTTTTCCCAGTACCTGTTTCCGACTGAATTATCAAATCCTTATTATTCTGTGCCTCTGGTATTACCTTGGACTGAATCTCGGTAGGCACTGTTATATTAACCTTCTTAAGTGCATCAACCAGCGACTTATTTAGTTCCATACTTTCAAATAATTGTTCCATTTATTCTCCTTTGTTTTTGCCAATTTTGCTTTTTTCTATTTTATCAGCTAATTCATATAAGTATGTCCAGCGTTCCATTGAATATTCCAGTTGTTCCTCCAATTGCTGCTGTTTTGCCAATAACTCTTGAAGCTTTTCAAAATCGCTAGATGCCTTATCAATCTCTTCTTGTATCTTTTTTAACTGGCTTTCCTGATTTGCTATAATACTATCTATTTCTTCAAATTCCTTTTGTTCTTTAAAAGTAAACTTAAGCGGTCTCTCTTTCTGTCCATGTCTATCAACTTTGTTTTGTGAGTTACTGTCCTGCTTAACGTCAGCAGTTTTTTTAGGTATTTCCTCTGATTGGACTTGGTTCATCACATACTCACGATAATCTGAATAATTTCCGGAATATTTTTTTATATTTCCGTCACCTTCAAAGGAAAATATCTTTGTTGCTATTCTATCTAAGAAGTATCTATCATGGGATACAGCTATTACTGCTCCTGAAAATTCATCAAGATAACTCTCTAATATAGTCAAGGTCTGAATATCTAAATCATTTGTAGGCTCGTCTAATAACAGAATATTAGGTGCTCCCATAAGAATTTTCAGCAGATACAACCTTCTTTTCTCTCCACCTGAAAGCTTTGATATAGGTGTCCACTGAACATTAGGCGGAAATAAAAATCTCTCCAACATCTGAGATGCGCTAATACTTCCGTTCTTTGTTTCGATATTTTCAGCAACCTGCTTGATGTAATCTATAACTCTAAGATTTTGATCCATGTCCACATTTTCTTGAGTGAAAAATCCAATCTTAACCGTATCCCCAACTTCAACCTTACCCTTATCAGGCTTAATTTGACCTGTAATTATTCCAAGTAGTGTTGATTTACCTATTCCGTTTTTCCCAATTATACCTATTCTGTCATCTCTTAGCAGTATATAACTAAAATCATTTATAACCCTATTTTCACCATAAGCCTTTTGTATGTTTTCAATCTCTATAATTTTTCTTCCTAATCTTGAAGCTCCCACTTGAATTTCTACATTGTCATCCTGTATTGGCGATTCAATTTCCTGTAATTTTTCAAATCTCTCTATTCGAGCCTTTTGCTTTGTAGAACGAGCTTGAGCACCTCTCCTTATCCATTCAAGTTCATTTCGGAGTAAATTCTGACGTTTTCTTTCAGATGCTTGCATAAGTTCTTCGCGCTCGGCCTTCATCTCAAGAAACTTACTATAATTAGCTTGATAACTGTATAGCTTTCCATGGTCAAGTTCAATAATCCTATTTGCGACTCTTTCAAGGAAATATCTATCATGGGTTACCATAAGAAGAGCACCTTTTCTGGTGTTTAAGTATTTTTCCAGCCAATCTACAGAGTCATTGTCAATATGGTTGGTAGGTTCATCTAATATTAGTAATTCTGTTGGATTAATCAACGCTCCAGCCATTGCTATACGCTTTCTCTGACCTCCTGACAGCGTTGCCACATCAGCATTAAAATCATCTATACCTAATTTTGTAAGAATGGTTTTTGCTTCGCTTTCTATTGACCACGCATTTAAACTGTCCATCTTGTTCATTAATCCTAATAATTGCTTTTGCAAATTACTATCTTCTGGGTTTTGTTCGCTCTTTCTTAGCACAAGCTGGTACTCACGTAGTAGCTGCATAATAGGCGTAGGTCCTGCAAAAACTTGTTCAAGCACAGTTGTCCCAGGTTCAAAGGAAGGACTCTGTTCAAGATAACCTATTCTTACACTATTCCCTTTTATTATTCTTCCTGTGTCAGTATTCTCTAACCCTGCAAGAACCTTTAACAAAGTACTTTTTCCTGTTCCATTTATACCAATGAGACCTATTTTGTCCCCATCACTAATTCCTAATGATATATTATTAAATAGAATTTTTTCACTATAACTCTTTGAAATGTCTTCCGCAGATAAAATATTCAATTTACAATTATGTTCACGCCTCCATCACATGGGGCATGAACCTGCTCCCCCTTTTCAATTTATTAAATTATTTTTGTCAGCTAGTCTTTATAGTTTCGAATAAACAACTTTCCATTGATAAGTTTAAACACCTTCAGTTTTCAACTAAGAAATCGGTGTAGAAACCTTATACCATATATTTTCATAAAGTCAAATACTATCGGCTAAGTATCCGATAATATCGGACGATTTTTTTGGTCTATGCTTAAAAAGTCTCCACAATATATTATCAATTATATCATTTATACTGTATAAAAGCTTCAAAATTATAGCATGTAAATTACTAAACATTAAAATATTATCTCTTATGCCTCTTAGCATATCCGCACTTTTTACATAGTTCTTCAACTGCAGTCCTTGCGGTAAAGCCAGCATATATTTTTTTTGCTCTTTCGGAATTTAATATATTACTAAGAGTATCATTAAAAATATTGCCTAAAGGAATATTCCCTTCGTTATCTAAGCAACATGGCACAACTGTACCATCAACCAGAATCCCAAACTGATCTCGCAGGCCATAGCAAAATACTCCTTCATCAATTATTTCACTATCCATATCAGGCCATTCAAATTTTTGTGCTAAATGTAAAAAAAGCTTGTCCTGCAACTTAATGTTATTACTTTGCCTCAAAGCAGCTTGCAGACTATAGTCTATATTAAAAGTTCGTTCTATAATATCAAATATATGTGAATTCAATTTGTTGCAGGCAATGATTCCTTCGCTATCTCCATTCCAAAGTCTCAGTTCACAAATTATACCCATTTTACTTGCCTCTTTTGCAAAATTAATTGTATCATCCAAATATTCTTGCATATCTAACTGAGTATCATTTGCTTCAAAGCTGTGCAGAGAAATACTCACCTTCCTAAGTGCCGGCGCATTAAGCAATATGTCGGTATTCTTTTTTAGCAACGTTCCGTTTGTAGTTAAATTCACCTGAAGACCAGTGTTTTTACAAATCTCAAGAAAATCTTCCAGTTCCGGATTGAGTAGCGGTTCTCCCATCAAATGAAAATATATATAATCTGTAAATGGTCTCACTTGAGATATAACATGTAAAAATTCTTGTTTTTTCATATATTTTAACTGCCTTTTTGTAGAAGGACAAAAATTACAGTTTAAATTACAAATATTTGTTATCTCAATATAAACCTTTTTGTATTTTTCCTTTTTATGATTTTTCATTGCAGCTCCCTGTCTATATAATGTGGCTATAACAATTTAATTTTCCGCTTATAAGGTGATTCCATGTTATTAACTAATGATATTTTACACTAAAATAGTTTTATTGGATATTAGAATAATTATCTATGAAGAACCGATACTAATTCAACAAATATCTTGTAAGTAGCCATTTATATAAGTTAGTACGAAAGTACAAGTAGACCAATACTATAATTTTACTCTGCAAGTTCAATAAAAAAGCACAACGCGTTATTTTATTTCGTTGTGCTTTTCTATTTGTTTTGAACCATGTTTGCTTGCAAAAATTACTTATTGCTTATTACTTGTACGCGAGTACAACTTATATAAATGGGATACTTGATTAAAGATATTTGTTTGAAGTACTATATAGTTTTATTTCTTCCTTTCAACTTTAGCACCAGCAAAACTAGATAAGCTAGTAGTTCTTTGTGAATAAAGACCTTTTATTTTTATATCTTTGATAAATGCAAATAAGTAAACTCCTTTTTCTATAATATTAGTCTTTTCATTTCCGTTTATAAATACATTACTAGCATCCTCTGAATTTGCCCAATATTGGTTTATAGCCTGATTAATTCTAGATTCTAAAAATGCAGGATTTTCGATGTTCCCCTCACTTATCTGCCCATTACCAGCTTTTATTATATATTTCAGATTTTGCTCAATTGTATGTGTAGCACATAATAACAATTCTTCATCAATACAAAAATTACTGGAATTATAGTTTTCATAGAATACCGTAAGGAATGTTTTTTGGGCCATATCTATATCTATCTTGATTCCATCTAAGCTTCTATTTCCAGTATCTTCTGAAAACCCATCAGCTAATCCCATTATGCTTTGATTTAAATTTAGTTCCTGCACTGCAGCATTTACAGCATAGTCCATTGCTTTAGAAATAGCATTCCTTTTATATGTTAAAATAGAGTAATCTGCAATATTTATTAAAATTATAAAAGCTAAAACTATGGCTCCTAAGCCAATATAAACTATTCCCAAGCCACCCCCAGCCTGACTTTTGTAACATATATGACTATTAATCCAGTTGTTTATTCTTTTCAACCCTGCAAATGGCCTTTGCCTTATAAAAAAGCTTATCATCTTCTGCTTTGCCCTCCATTTTAGAAAAATTGGCTTCTGCCTCAGACTGGATATATATGCTGAATATTTCACCTCTATCAAGTACATCTCCCAAATTATAAGAACTAAGGCTTGCAAGTGTTCCATCTGAATCCATTGAACCACATTTTAATATAATGTCCTCATCTTTAAATGAACTTATCTTTTGCAGTTTTGTCATTAATTCTTCTTTATCCTTAACTGTCATTACACCGGTTAACATAACCTTATGTGTAGCACTGTCTATAGCATTTTTTATGTATCTCTGCTTTGTATCAAACTCATAAAAACTAATTGTTTTAAAAAATATAATTGCAATTAGCGGAATGATTATTATAAATGCATATACTTTATTCATTATATATGTAAACTCCTTTTTATAGGTGTTTTATAATCTGGAAATGCCATACTTAATGGCAAGCTTTAAGGCAAAAGCTTTTCAAAACAAGACAAATATTCATTAACCTTAAAATACCTACTTTTGGCGTTTGGTTAATCAGAGAAGTAACTCCTTTGTATAAAATATGTTTTAAGACTATATGAAGGAAAAATCTTTGAGGTATAACTCACTTCTACAATACTCTCATAATAGATATAAAATAGATATGGTCATTTATTGGTATTAGTGATGCGGAAATAAACCAAATAAGTTAAATCAAATTATGTTTAGTTTATGTGAAAATTTATTAGAACTTAAAGAAAATACGCTATGTCCTTTTGCCCAGTTAAAAATTTGAATAAGTTCAAATTTTTAATTTATTCAAATTATTGAATTTATGCCTTTTATTAATTAGCTGTAATATTGTCATTTAGTAGCTTAACAGTATCGAATACTTCACCGCCAGTGTCAGAAATAAGCTCTGATACTGGAAGAACTGTACCAATTACAAGTGCAACACATATTGCAAACATAATAATCGCAATAATTATATTCTTCATTTTTTATTTTGATAGACAATTAAAAATTGTAAATACTCTCCTTCCTTGTTTTTTGATTAGAATCACAGCATGCTGTCGTTGTAACCATTGAATTTTTAGAACTTAAAATTGAAATAGAACTTTCTTAATTTTTACTATCTAATGGTACTGCTTAAAGAATTAATTTGTGTATCTATTGTGTCTATCTGTGCTTCTGCCTTAACTCCATTTTCTCTTCCGTGTTCTGCAAGAGGTATGATAACTGAAATTAGTAGTGCCATTGCTATAGCAAACATGGCTATTGAAATAATAATTTTTTTCATTTTTGTAATTCTCCTTTTAATTTTATAATGTGTCTTTACTTTACCGCTCACTTTATCAACTGTCCTACTCTTGTAATTACCGACTGACCCTTTAAAACAGCACTACCTCCAGTACTCTCTCCACGCTCAAATATAGGAATAACAACTCCAATAATAAGAGCCAGTCCAACAGATAACATTGATATTGCAATAATTATTTGCTTCATCCTTTCACTCTCCATTCTAAAAATTAAATTTTGAATTATATAAATTCGAATGCTTTGTAAACAATGTTCAGCATTGGATCAAGCATTAATCTTGCTAATTCATATACAATAGGAACTATACTTAAAAAGGCCACCAAATCAATAAAATCAATGCTTTCTTCAGCTGTAATAATCATCTGCTCATCTCTTTCCATTGTTTCTCTATCCAATATCTGAATTGCTAGTTCTTTATCTGACATACTGTATATTTCCAGAATATTAGCCATCTTTGACAATCCTTTTATATTTCTGCTCTTTAAATAATCAAAAGCGCTCCTCTTATCGAATTGAAACATAACAGCAAACTCATTCATGTATTTAGAAAATATTTTAGAGGATTTCGCTAATTCATTAATTATATCTATAGTTTTTATGCCATCTACTCTTGCCAGAAGTTCAAAAATATACTCTAGCTTAATTATTTCTTTTTTGTATATACAGCCTCTAATAAGCCACTTAATAATCAGAAAAAGTTCTGGCAGGAAAGTTGATGCAATGATAAGCATTATATAATATTCTTTAAAAGCACTTATTTTATCTATTTCTGACCATGACTTCAAAAACCAATCTGTTGTTTCTTGAAGAATTTGCACATCCTCAGTATTTAAATATTCCGACATCTTATCTGCAACTAAGTTATATTTTTCTGCACTAGTTGCCTTAGTCAGCTTCTCTTCACCTACACTATCTAATATCCTCTTGTATAGTTGGTATTTCTCTGGGTCATATGAATTATCTTGGAAGATAGCACTTTTTTCAGTTCCTGAAAATGCTGTAAGTAGCTTTATTTGATTAATTTTGTTGGTATAGCCCATTACAATTACTAAAAGTGTACACAAGAAAAGACATCCTATTTTTAAAAAGTAAAATTGCTGCAGGCTGATTCCAGACTCGCTTAGTTCTATTATTTTTAATATAAATTTATTTAGGAAGAACTCTTTATTCCTTGTCAGATATGTTAATAATTTACCTATTAGTCCTTTCTGCGTAATTCTTTCTACCAAATTCAGTGCTTCATGATATTTTTTAGTTTTTGAATCTTTTAAGCTTTTACTTGGCTTAAAATTTTTTATAACAACTCCAGATACAATCATAGTCAGTCCTATTGCAATTAATATTACCGTAATAATTTCAATCATAATACACCCATGCACTGCCCCCAGCATATAAATTCAATTGAGTCTTGCATAGATTTCCTCACCTTCCTTTCATGTCATTCTATAGTTCTTATCTTCAATATGCTTGTTAGTATAAAATTCGCAGAACATTTTTCAGGAAGTAATAGCATACTAACTTCATTCTATTAATAACAATCTTACATTCTTCTCAGAGTTCTCACGATTACTAATGCCATTACTGAAAATATCATTACTTTTGTAAATGCAGCAGTTGTATCATAGTAAGACCAAGCACTAAGCCCTAAAAGCATTTTATTAAGTAATATAATTGCCGGAAGGCTGAAAATACTTGTAAGTATTACAAAAACTTCATACCATATGAGTCTTTTATTTTTCTTCTTTTCAATATTATTGTATCTTGTAATACTTCTGCTCAACTTATAAAGCTGTGCAATAAGCTCCCCACCATTTTTCCTATAATTTAAAATAAGCAAAACAAATATATTGAACCAAGTGTCATTAACTTTATCTCTGATTGTACATAGGCTTTCGTTTAAATCACTGCTGTCTGATGCTCTTAGAATTATCCTTCCTAAAGCTTTATTTGTTCTCTTACCACATTCTTGCAGCGCAGGCCTAATCCTATAATTCATCATAAAGGAACTACGAAAGCTATCAATAAGTAACGGAATTTTTAATCTAATATTATATTTCATATAGTCTACTACCAATGTAAATATGTAATAGGGCAGCATTATGCAAAGAGACAAAGCAAAAAACCTTGTATACCAAAGATTCAGTCCTCCGCTTATCAATAAATATAAGAGAACTCCTGAGAAAGGCAGCACTATCGATAAAAGAGCAACTATACCTCGCTGCATAACGGTCTCCAACATAAAATAGGAAATTGATTCACTAAGCTTGTTAGAGAGTACTTTTAGTGGGAACCTATTTGTAATAAATTCAATATATTTTATATATCTATGAATATTAGCTAATCTTAACTGCTTTTTATTTTTTGAAAATGACTTTTTATATATAGAAACATATAATCCTAATAAAATCAGAAATGCGCCAACTAAAACCATTGACAGGTAAAGCTTATTGCTTAATATAGCATCTTGCAGCTGAAAAATATATGATATTATTTGTTGAGGTATGTTCTTGAGAAAGGTTTCTGTATGTATGGTATTGAAAATACTTTTTTCAATACCATCTGAAATATTTTGAGTTACATTTTTCATGAATTATTTCTCCTACTAAAAAACTAGAGTCTTATTTAATGATACCTTTTCTATTGTATTGCCATTATCGGCTTCTGCTTTCTATTTTTTTCGTTTTGTTCATACTGTTCTAAACAAAATAATTCACGAAGTTCGCATACATCTGCTTGCGTCATTTCATATTCCATGCAGGATGCTATCTGCTCTTTTGATAAACCATCTGGGTTTGACCAGTACTTTCCAGTCTCTTTGTCAAAAACGAAAAGGTCATTTATTCTAAATGACATACTGCTTTCATCAGCCAGAACCTCAGACACTTTATATACATATCTTTGTCCTGTTTCTCTGTCTAGCTTTATATGTACTACTAAATCAACTGCATCTGCTACATCAAACTGAGCTTCTCTAAAATCAGTATAGTATCCTGTCTGCATTAAAAGTTGTCTCAAATCATGGATCATTCTTCTTGTACTAGATGAATGGAAAGTAAATAAACTCCCTCTCGCCTGCCTTAACATTGCCTTTATCATTTCAAAGGCTTCATAAGAATTTCTTACTTCACCGTATATAACAATATCTCGGTTTAACCTAAAAAATATTTCTGTGATATCAGAGGGTTTAAAATTTCTTGTATATTGCAATTCAACAATATTTTTCTGAGGGTAGTTTGAAGAAATGTTTAGTTCGTGAATATTTTCGGCTAGACCAATACTAATGTCTGAGTCTAACTGCTTTATGATTAGTTCATCGGCAGCTGTTGTTTTCCCTGAGCCCTGTTCGCCTATAATTGCCACATTTCTCCTGCCTTTACTAGCAAGCAGTTCGATAATTCTTGAAATTTTATCCTCAACAAAATTATTACGGTATTTTACTAATTGGGCTTTAGACGCAAATAATCGTATATTTACTACATAATATTTGGATAATGGGGGCCTTAAAGCTGTAACTCTCGCACCATTATTTAAAACGGCATTAATCAATGGTGTACCTGCATTCATTTCTTCAAGAGCTGTTGATGTTAACCTATTCTCAATAATTTTTCTATAGTTATCTTCATTTTTAAAAACAAAATTGGGATTGGGAATATGTCTTTTAATTCCATTATATTGAATCCAGATATAATCTCTTCTAGTACATGCTACTTCGTTTAAACGCGAATCAAATATCAATTCATCTAATATTCCATAGCCATATACCTCTTGATATATTATTTGCGTTAGTTTCTGAAGCTTCACATCATACTCATCATTATGGCTAATTGAATATTTGCTTAAATAATTCATTATTTCATAGTCAATTGGCTTGCTAATATAGCGGTTGTCTCCACCAGTATATATATTTTCAAAATAATCTATATGATATTCTTTTATTAGCATATCAATATTATCTGAGTTTATAATTCCTGTCTTTTCAATTAAAAGGAAATATATACTATTTTGCATAAACTCCCTTGCTTGAACACTTCCATCAATAGCCATTAACTTTTGTAGTTGTCTTGATTCCTCTAGATAACCTACTTTACCTTCATGGATATCCATAATCTCGTTAAGTTCATTTATTCTCAGCTCTTCTTCAATACAAGCCATCAGCTCTTTTAGGCACAAATTCTGCAATGTCTTCATGCTCTTTCCCTCCATACCATATCTGCTTTAGTTTTTTTAAAGTGTGTTTTAAATCACAAATGTACCTTACAGATGAATCTTTTACAATTTCATCTTGAGGTAGTAGATTAAGTGACTCTAATATATATCTTGAAATACAATTTATAGAGTCATTGCAGCTGGTTTCATGTTGAGGATATAAGTACAGGCTATTTCTATTTTTCATTTCCTGAAGCTTATCACAGTATTCGAAAGTAAAAATTTTTTTCAATGAATACCTTCGTTTAATGTCACTAACTCTTGGGTAAATATTTCTGTATTTAGACACAATATATATCGTTTTTCTATCATGAGATAACTTTATTCCATCTTTACGATTTAATTTCTTCATACTCTCGTTATCTTGCACAAAAAGTCTCACTATAATATCAGCCCTTTGGATAACAAAGTTCGTTAAATTACTTCCACTTCCAGATACAGTGTCAAATATAATGATATCAAAGCTGTTCTGCAGGCATTTGAATAACTTTTTGTATTCCTCAGTATTTTTTTTGATATATGAATTTGTAGTACGATAGCTTCCTAAAAAATAAATACCATTACTTTGAGGAATTATGCTAAATATTATTTTAGAATTATCCTCTTCAAAAACCTTATGATTAACTAATTCCTCTAATCCTACAGCAGAAAACTCCATTCCAAATAATTCATACAATGCGCTATAATTTAAGTTCAAACAGCAAACCAATATTTTAAAATTGTTTTGTGCTATTTCTTTAATTTTATTTGCTATCAAATATGACACTATTGACTTTCCAGATTTTTTGTCATCTGAACATATAGCTAAAATTTTGCCCATGTGTACCTCCCATCCCATATAAGATTAATACTGTTTTATAGAACTTCAATATATTAATCTTTAATGCTAATATCAGATTTCTGCATTTCATCACAATATAGTTCAAATATTAACTTCCCTGACATAGTTGCAGAGTATATCTTTTGCCGTTCCTCTTCATCAAGAATCAACTCCATATAAGCTGTTTTTGTATTCATTGATGCTTTTGAATCAAGAGAGTTTCCCATTTCGTCCAAAACATCCTCCACTTTTACTTTGTACAGAATTGTTTCAACTATATCACTTGATTCTCTCTTTAGTCTTATGTCAACATAAGAGCCCTTCTTAATCAGATTAGCCAACCTCTCCTCTATGCTCATTGGCAATACAATTATCCTCTCATCATCCTTAAACCAATTACCCTTTGCAACTAAATCGCTATCTCTTATATAATCATTTCTCTTAATTTCTGACTTGGCTCTTTTGCCCATAATTTGACCTATATCTATTGCAATTGAGCTATTTAATGCAGATTTCTGTACATCTTTAATTTTATAATGCTTTTCTTGAATCACAGTTCCTTGAGCAATATCAACAGCTGCTACGGGAACCAATATGTGTTCTTCCAAATCTAGTGGATATTTTTTTAAAAGAAAAGTAAATATTAGTGTATTTAGAATTAAGAATATTCCAAAACATATAAGGGCTGTTTTAATAATTAATCTTTTGCTCATATAAACCTTCTCACCTCATTTAGGGCATAATTATATTTTTTTGTGGAGGTGTCTGACTCCTTCGCTGTTATATCTTCAGCTAATCAACCCTCCCAAGCTAAACTTTTCGGATTTTAGTTATTTGAAAATACACAAGATTTGTACATACTATGGTTTCCAGTTAAACCCTTTCCTCCAATTTAGGCTATAATCATAATGCACGCTAACACCTTAGAAATTAATTTACTGAATGCAAAGCGGCTTTCTTTCCTTTTTTCCTTTGAAATTGTACTAGATATGATATTTTGAATTGATTTGAGAAACTTTTCATCAATTGATTTCTGAAAACTCAAAGCTTCTCCAAAAAAACTATACACCCATTTTATATAAACCTTTTGTTCATATGGAACCTCAAAAGCCTTGGCATATGCAATCAATTCTTGCAGTTCATTGGGTACGTCACTAGTCAATAGTATGCCTTGCAAAATACTACGTGGACTTAATTCCCCTGTGCAAAATTTATTAATTATGAAGGATGTCCTTGAAATACATGTCCTAGCCAATTCACCTGACTTCATTACTTGATTAATTTCAGATAAGTTAAACGGATTCATATCAGAAACTATGTAAATATGATTTGAATACTGTTCTAGAGCCTTTAAGAATGTTATGTCAACATCTATAATTATATATGAAAAGCTTTGTTGAAGCTGCCCCAGCTGTCTATGTAGTATTAAATTGTCACAAATTATATTTTCTTTTAGGTGGTTGAAATTGATATAATACAAATTTGAATTTACTTTAGATAAGTTATTAGAATGTCTTTTCTCTTTATTATTTGAACTGCTTGTATTTTTTTGATATATACTATCTCCAAGTCTTGCTGATGTGCTCAAATCAACTACACATACTCGTGTTGGTCCCCTTGCCAAACACTCAGCCATGGCAGCTGTTATTGTTGAAACTCCTGTTCCTCTGGCTCCTGTTACTAATATAATTTTTGTAAAATCTAATATCCCTTTTGCTTCTAGTACATGGTTTTCATTAAAAGCATAATATCGTAAGCTGTATTCCCTTAGGTCCTTCATTAAAGTTCCTGCACTCTTGTATCTTAATTTAGGATTGGGATTAATACATTTTCTCAATATTTCATATAATCCAGAAGATATTTTATGTGCATAGCTTTCATTCTGAAAATCGTTTATTGAAGTCAGCGGATCTAAACCTGTTAATAATTGAATTATTGTTATTCCCAAAGCATAAATATCACTTGATTTACTTATGCCATTTCCAATAAATTGTTCTGGTGCCGCATATCCCTTAGTTCCAATAAAAGCAGTTTCATATACTGTTTCCCTGCCAAAACCTATCTGTTTATCACTTATTTGTTTTTCATATTCCATCATATTATCTGAAACAAGGCACATTCTAGCTTTATCCTGTGTACTATTATCACGAAGCTTCCCTATTGCCTTACTATTACTTATGTCTTTATCTAAAAGATCCTCCCCTTTACCTGTATCATTATTATGATAATCTTCAATGTTAATAAATGAAGCCTTTTCAGTCTGAGTTCCTATAAGACTTTCTGCTTTTTCCGGAATCAATGCCGATATTCCAAAATCAACTATTTTTACAAAGCCTTCTTTTGTCAAAATTATGTTATGGGGCTTCATGTCTCCATATATAATAGCATATGGGCTTTGCGAATGAATGTATTCCAGAACACTGCAAAGCTGTATAGCCCAATCAAGGACAACTGGCTCATCAAATTTCCCGTTCTCATCTAGTGCCTGCTTTAAACATACACCTTCAATATAATCCTCCACAATATAAATCTTATCTTCATCCTCATACAAGTCACAAATTCTAGGTAATGCTGGATGATTCAACCGTTTCAAAATTTCCGGTTCATTGTACCCGTTTATAGCAGCCTCTTTGCCTTTTGTAATTTCTTTAACAGCCCAAAAATTACCTAAAACAGTGTTCTGAGCAAGAAATACCTCACCACAGCCTCCATGTCCTAAAGACCTTATGTATTTATATTTTGAGTGAAAAGAATCCTGCACAGTTAGTATCCTCCATTGATTATTTTAGAAAAGTTAAAACTTAGACAATGAAATAATGTTTAAGATACAATAACATCTACTTTGAAATATTAGAATAATAACCTATAGAAATTTAGAAATTGGTTGAATTTTGAATACCATCAAAAAATAAAAATCTTAAAAAGAAATGACTGCAATAAAAATATTGTCAGTAAAATAAATTATAATCCTTTTTATTTAATATTGCAATAACAATTTCTTATTTTTACAAAATTTTCTTTGTGCTTTTTAAACCCCCTCAAGATTGAAGTTTGGGATATATTGTGAGTCTGCGGACTGTCTTTCCTGGACATACCCTTCTTCAAGTCCTAATTTATATAAGTGATTTACTACCTTTTCGTATTCATGCTTTGTTATTGGTCTGTTAATTTCTGGGTGCTTATCGGCTTCATAATACGGTGTATACTGGCTCATTAAAGATATATATACACTTTTGGGCAAATTCTCACTAATCCAATCCAAAATTTTTATACTTTCTTTTGTATGGCCTGGTAGTATCAGATGCCTTATAATCATGCCACGCTTAATTAGCCCAGTTTCGTCAAATACTGGACTTCCTACCTGTCTATACATCTCTAATATAGCCTTCTTGCTCACCTCAGGATAATTACTCGCTTTGGAGTAATTGAAAGCAGTGGTTTCATAATAATATTTTAAATCCGGGAGGTATACATCAATTAATCCCTCCATTGATTTTAAAGTTTCTACTGACTCATATCCATTCGTATTATATACCACTGGTACGTTCATCTTTCCACTATCCCTTAACTCAATTAAGGCCTGTTTTATTGCTGCAGTATAGTGAGATGGATTTACAAGGTTTATATTGTGAGCGCCTTTATCTATCAGTTCAATAAATATTTGTTGGAGCCTTTCAATAGATATAACCTTACCATAATTCTTCTGACTGATATCAAAATTCTGACAATAAATACATTTTAGATTACACCCTGAAAAGAATACAGTTCCTGATCCTGCCGTTCCGCTGATACAAGGCTCCTCCCACATATGTAAAAAAGCCTTAGCTACTTTTGGCTTCTCTGGTACGCCGCAAAACCCTAAATTTGTATTTCTATTGACACCACATTGTCTTGGGCACTGGTTACAAATCTGAATCATTAATATACTCTCCTATATGTTTTTAATACTTAGCTTCAAATTAAACCTATTATTCCTATCGGTACAAAAAATTTGATCTGTTCTTAAGTAAATTTGTATGGAAGTACCCAAATCAGTACTACATTTTTACTCTGCAAGCTTCATAAATTAATAAGCGCAACGCCATAATTTTTTTAATTACAAACAATTATATCCTTAACTAAGCCTCTTTACTATACTCAAAATACTGGTTTAATACTTGCTCCGTCTCCTAGCTAAAAGTTATTGGCATTTATACATATCAATGAAGAGTTGTTACAAATAATAGATTTTATGTGTGAAAGCAGTTAATAATCATTATGTGAATCAATAATATAAAATTTATACATGCACATTCTGGTAAATCTAGAGATTATATTTACTTTCCCTACAAATAAAAATATAATAATTCTTGAGAATACAATAGTCAACAACTATGGAGGAAATTCTGATGCAGCTTAATCCCGTTGCTTACGCAGAACGTAAAAGCATATTACCTAAAAATATATTTTTAGCATCTATATACATCATCATACTGATTATTATAATAACAGCTATAATATCATTTGTCTCTGCCTATAGGATAACTCATCCAAGTAAATTAGAGACACCACAGATTAGCTCTAATATTGCACCAAACTATAAAAACATCAGCTTCTATACTGGTGATGCAGAAGAAAAAATTAACGGTTGGTATTTCCCTTCAGGCACTTCAAAAACTTCTGTTTTATTGGTGCATGGATATGGTAAAAATAGACTTCAATTTGATGAAGATACCTTCAAATTGATTTCTCGTTTAACAAATGAAGGTTTGAACGTACTAACAATTGATTTGAGAGGTTCTGGCAACTCCGCAGGTTCTATGTCAACTTTCGGTAGAAATGAGACTCAAGATGTTTTAAGTTCAATAAAGTATTTGAAACAGCAGGGGACTGATAAAATAATACTTATAGGCTTTTCAACAGGTGCCTCATCCTGTCTTTCAGCTGCAGCTGAAAGCCCTTATAAAGATAGTATTATAGGGGTAATAGGTGATAGCCCATATTCCATTGTTGATAACTATATAGATTATGCTATTAATTCAAGCAGTATTATATCTGATACACCTGCTAGACATGCAGTTGATTTTTTTATTAAAAAGCTTACTAAAGTATCAAATGACATGGATATAATTCCTAAATTGCCATTATTAACCCAAATACCCTTACTATTAATCGATGGTTTTCAACAAGATATCCCAGCTTCAGATAATACAAGGCTGTTATACGAAATGTACTACAGGAAAAATCCCGCAAACGCCAATTATTGGAACTCAGGAGCGCCAGAATATTGCCAGAGTTTTTCACATAACCCCGAAAAATATATGGATAAAGTTGCAGAGTTTATTCGTGTATGTATCAAAGATTCTAATAGAAAGAAATAAAAGCTTAAAAACCTCCAAACATATATAATCTTTTTGTTTGGAGGTTTAAATATTATATCAATTGTCCTTATTCACTATTTCCTTTTATTCATTCAATTTCTTTCTATTTCTTTTTGTCAATAAAATAGGATGGCTTATCTAATTTTGCAGCTACATTATAACCATTATTGACCATTTTATGACGCTTTACTTTCCTTATTTCACTTGCTAGATTGTCAAGTACAGCTTGAACTTTATTTTTATTTTCAATTTCAAGGGCTTGTATTTGCCTAGTAGCATTTGTTATATCGGTAATAATTTGCTTTAATTCTGCTGCTCCATTAAACTGAACCATGTCTATTTCATCTATGCTTTGGACTCCTAATACTGACTTTAATCTTCCGAAATATACTTCAAATGCCTCATCAAGTTCACCAATTAGGTCTATTTGCTGCTGCTTCAAATCTATAAGTTTGTTAAGTTTTTCAGCACTGTCTTCGTTAATAATGGCAGATTGCATCCTTGTTAAATCCAATATTTCTTTTATAATATTCAGTTTTTTACTAGATACATCTATAAGCTTTTGTATATATTGTTCTGGCACTATATTACTTCCTTTCTATAACGGCTATATAGGGGCAATTAATATATTCGTATATAATCCTTACTGAAAAACACACCTCACAAGTCCTAATTAGTCTGTGAGGTGCTATATAATATTTATTAATGCGTAATTGGCATATCAAATTGGTCTATTTAGCTATTTTCTCTGTTACTGGTATAGAACGCTTAGCTATTTTCATTGCCTGAGCCCAAGTATCTCTTAATTCTTTAGAATACCCAAGAATTTCAACTACTATGCTTACATCTTTTTTAAGATTAGCTTCAATAAGCCTTCTATACATATAGTCATATAAACTATCCAAGCCCTCTGACACCTCATAATTCATGTCTAACGTAGCTTGAAATTCCTTTATTATGGCCTGAGCTCTTAAAATGCCATTATTTGCCTTTTCTATATTTTTTGTCTCAATAGCATTCTGCGCCTGCATAAGAAATTTAACTAATCCGTTATACAACATTAAAGTTAACTCCTCTGGCGTAGCTGTCATAATTGAATTCTCTTTATATTGATTGAAACCTTTATTTGTAACCATTAGCGTCCTCCTAAGTATCTTTAATCACCCTATGCCTACACATCATTTAAATATGATTCAAACAATATCTGGCACAGGTTAAAATACTCCATTAATTATTGTTTTCAACTTTCAAATATGATTAAATACTATGAATAATTATTTACCATTACCTAGCATTGAAAGTAAGTAGTTCTGCTGTTCATTGAGTTTACTGAGTGCTGATTCCATAGCAGTAAACTTGGCATATAAAGCATCTTCCTTATAATTGAGTCTACTATTCATTTCGTCTATCATCTCTTGAAAGCCCATCATTTCCTTAAACAATGAATTTGTAAACTCAGAACGATCACCCGATATACCAGCTTTTTCTAGCAATGTTCCTTTATATCCATTCTTATCTGTACTAGTTCTAATTGCATTCTGAATTATATCAGAAATTCTCTGAGCTAGTCCCGATTCCTTATATCTTTGACTCTTAGCTGATTGACTATCTAATGATTCATAATAAGTGATTTCAGAGGATTTTGTAAATAAAGTTTTTATCTCTTCAGATTTATTTATAATAGCATCTTTCAGCTTTTCTTCATTTATTTCCAACTTACCATTTTTCTTGTAATCTGAAGATGTAGTTATACCTATCGATGAAAGCGAAATACCAGCACCTTCAACAGAAGAATATAAAACATTTCTAAGGTCTGCGAGAATACCAGTTAAAATACTATCATTTTTGAGCAAACCAGACTTAGCTTTTTCTTCCCACTTTTCTATCTGCTCTTTTGTCATCTGAGATTTTTGCTCTTCTGTTAACGGAGAATAATTACGATATTTTTCCTCAGTCAGCTTGTTATTAATTTTCTCAATTAACTCATTATACTTGTCTACAAAACCTTTAAGATATTCAAAAGTCTTTGTAGCGTCCGCAGTTATTGTTGCTTCTATAGGTTCTGTAACTTTACCAGTAATTGCGTCTGTTCCTGCCGTAAAGTCCTGCTTAATATTATATGTTATACCATCATAGGTAAATGAATTTGATGACCTTACAATCTTTGTTCCATCACTAAAAGTAACACTTGCATCTGTTCCAGCACTAGAGCCAGTTATTCCCAATGCTGACATAAAATTACCTATAGAGTCTGTTATTTCAACTTTTTCCATTGCGCCAGTTCCATTGGATTTAATTGAAAAACTATTTTTTGTAACATCATATTTCATTGTAACATTTAATTTTGTGTTTGTATTTACTTCGTTCATAATATCTTTAATTGACTTCTGAGACAAATCAAATGTAAAACTAATACCATTAATTGTAAATGCTATGGTATTATTTGCTCCAGTTGTAAGTGTAGTTCCCAACGAATTGGTTAAATCTGTTACTTTCGCTGACAAATCAATCTTATTTGAGAGATTAGACGAGTCTAGTCCAAGAACAGATAAAGCAGGACTATCTGTACTGATACTAAAGGTGTCTGTTGGTCTGACTGCTGAAAATTTGATACCGTCAGCTGTCGAATTCAACTCTACATTAATTTTATCTGCACCAAAAGCATTATTAATTTCCTGTTGAAGTGCTTCTTTAAGGTCATTAACAGAAGTAATGCTTCCATCAGTTGGAATACTAATAAAATTAGACATTCCATTTACAGTAATAAAAATCTTATTATCGCCTATCATATTTGTGAGATCGGAAAGATTTATTGTCCCACTTTCAATATCCTTACTAACATTCCCACCTGTCAATGTTGCTGAAGTAGCAGTTTTTAACTCAGTAATGGAATATTTCCCAGCTTGCGCACCTGATACCCCAGTTAAAGTTACGTAATTTGTTGAAGCAGCATTACTGTACGATGTCGCAAAACTTGCGAAGGAATTGGTAGATTTCAAGTTCAAAGGTGATGTGGTATCAAAATAAGTACTGTAGAAACTCTGTAAAGAAGCTGTTATTTCCCTATAAGCCTCAGTCTGCCACTCACCAATTTGTACTTTTGCTTCAATCTTATCAATTTTTGCTCTCTCAGCAGCTAACATTTGCTTTACCACAGTATCAGTATCCATACCTGATACTAAACCTGATAGTCTGAGAGTGTTGCTTGATACATTATTTATACTAGACATAATTGTCACCTTCTTTCATCAACTAATATTCCGGCCATTTCACAAATTTTTGCTACCATATCTAAAATTTTCTCATTTGGTATCTCTTTAATAAGTTCATCAGTGTCAGAATCATAGACTTTTACCATTATTTGATTGGTTTCCTCATGAATTGAGAATTCAAATCTTCTGTTACCACCCTGAATAGCTTTATTTGCCTTTTCTATTGCCTCAATTACAACCCTCTCGGATACCGGCATATTTTCCATATCATATTCACTTAACTGTGAAATATTCTTATTGCAAGTCCTAGACCAATCTCTATCATTCTTTACACTGTTGTTGCTGGTACTAGAAGCATTTGTTTTATTAATTGAGGATCTATTATTTCCATTGTTATTATTTATATTGACATTAGTATCATTTGCTGTTATTTTCATACGACACCTCCTTGAACTCTTCTAATAACATTATCGGAAATTCAGTGGCAAGTGTTTAGTATTATTTGGTGCAATCTATTTAAAATTATTATAGCTGCTGTTAAAGCTATAAATTAATGAATTAAGCCTATTTAATAATAAATAATTGGTTATTTGCAAATATTTACAGTCTATTTTTTTGTAAAATACTCCTTGTAGTTTCTATTACATAATCTATTTCACTCTGTTCTAGCTTCGCAAATAGTGGTAATGTAATAATTCTTTCATATAGAGCCTCTGCTTTTGGACATAAACCTTTTTTATATCCTAATTTCTGATAATATGGATTATAGTAAACAGGGATATAATGTACATTTGCTCTTATTCCACGCTCTTGAAGCATATTAAAGAACTCTTTTCTTCCAATGATTAATTTTTCAGTATCCAACTGTACTACATAAATATGCCAGGCAGAATTTCCATCAGGACTCTGATAAGGAATTATAATACCTTCCTCGTCTTGAAATGCATCACTATACTGCTTTGCAAATTCTCTTCTTAAATTTATAAATTTATCTAGCTTTTTTAGCTGACTAATTCCTAACGCTGCTTGAATATCTGTCAAACGGTAATTATAGCCTAAAAGCTGTTGTTCATAAAACCATGCGCCCTCGTGCCTATTTATGAGTTTATCTTCATCCCTTGTAATCCCATGGGACCTGAAAAAAATCAGCTTTTCATAAAACTCCTTGCTATTTGTTGTAACTGCCCCGCCCTCACCAGTAGTAATAGTTTTAACAGGATGAAAGCTAAAAGTTGTCATATCGGCAATACTTCCAACTTTTCTACCCTTATATGTTGCTCCTATAGAATGGGCAGCATCCTCAATAACAATTAAGTTATATTTTTTTGCAATTTCCATTATCCTATCTAGATCACAAGGTTGTCCAGTATAATCTACAGGTATTATTGCTTTAGTGTTTGGTGTAACCTTATTTACTATCTCTGAAGGGTCTATATTGTATGTATCACTGCATATATCAGCGAATACAGGGCGTGCTCCAACATATAAGGCACAGTTAGCTGATGCTGCAAATGTTATAGGAGTAGTTATAACCTCATCCCCTTCTCCTATACCTGCTGCATAGCATGCTGCATGAAGTGCCGCAGTACCATTTGAAAATGCAACTGCATATTTTGCACCTGTATATTCTTCAAGTCTTTCTTCAAATTCTGAAACCTTTGGTCCTGTAGTTAAAAAATCACTCTTTAAGACATTAACCACAGCTTGTATGTCTTCATCATCTATCCATTGCTTTCCATATGGAATTGATTTATTCATATTTTATCCATTCCTTCCTCTTCGCTCAAGGCGATTACCTAGATTTCTCTTTTGATACGTTGCTCTCTATACTAATAAGTTGTGATTCACTATATTTGAATTTAAAAGACAATTTCTTTTAGCTGAATAACTATTGTCCCATAGTTTGTGATTAAAAATAACCTCTCATAGAGGCTAGAAATAGTTCCAAACCCGAACCACTCTCAAAGCCTGTTACAACATAATCCGTATAAAACCCATTCTTATAAAACAATATCTTATACCCTAAATTAAAAAATAAATAAATACTTAGTCAATAATACTTACTATCTCACTAGCAATTCGCGATGCTCCTCTACCGTCAACAAGTTCCTGCATTCTTTGTGAATAGCGCTTTCTAAGTCCATAATCCATAATTAAATCATACACTCTTTGCATCACATTGTATTTCTCTATTTCATAATGCCATCCAAGTTGTTGAATATAACCTTCACTTGACAGCATGTCCACTATACCTTGTTGATTGTCTGCCATTATAAAAGCCATTGTAGGTGTACCACAACTGCATAGTTCATATAATGTACTGCCTCCGGAGGATATTGCTATATCAGAACGTAGCATTACCTCTGAAAGACATTTGTAATCTATATACAATACTATATTTGAGTTATTATTTGCTATCTTTTCAATTTTGTCTTTATAAATGAAACCAGAATTGACAATTACATTGTATCTGAAATCCGAAGTTTTATTATCTGCAAGCAATAATTCTAAAAACTTTCCTGTAATATTATATGGATCTGCTCCACCTGTTGTTATCATAATTTCAGGCACTTTACTTTTATTGTAATTTCCCTCTAGCTGAGAATAATCAATTAAGTCATTAGCATCAGCCTTATGTCTAACAGATTGTACCGGTATCTCTCTGCCATTTAAACTCTGTGGCATGTACTGCCAACCTGATAAATATCTAGTCTTTCTTTCATGGACATCTCTAAACTCACTGCGAAGTGGTGTATAATTGGTACCCAACAGCAGCTTCTGCCCAGCAAAACATTGTTTATATCCTAATAATTTGGCATTTATATTACCATTTATAATTATATCTGCTGGACAATCAAACAAGTTCAAATCATCAATAAAGGCTAATTTTATACCTAAAGTTTTTATATTAATAAAATAATCTGATGACAAATTGTATTTATCAATTAATATTAAATCACAGCCTTGCTGCTTAATTATCGCACAAGTTGCAAGGATGTCTTCCTTTAGTTCTTCTATACTTCCGTAATTAAAACCAGAATTTGTTTTCTCATTTTCTTTTTCACAGTTTTGGCCTTGAGTCTCATCTGTCTTTATAACAATCTCAAATGCCTCAAAGCCCATTGCTTTTATCCTATCTAATCCCTGCTTGTATCTGCATAAAAAATATATTCTACATCCCAAAATCTTTAGCTGCTCTGCTATTGCAAGGCATCTCATTATATGCCCCATCCCTACCGCAGGCCCGCCATCTGCTCTAATTGCTATATTATACATGCTCGTCCTCTTTTAATGAAATTATGAAACTCTGTTCAGTCATTAAATCTTACCTTACGCTTCTCACTATTTCAAATGCTTCAGCATACTCAGTCCCAACTACAGTTCCCCACCTAGCTGCAATTATTCTTAGTGCCTCCAATGATCTTGGATGAGGATATTCTTTAATTTCAGTGATATAGCAACTCATTGCATCTAGCTTATACTTAATAGTTTGTGTAATATCTATAAACAAGTTTGGTTTAAAATAGCTTTCTGAATTTTTAAAATTCCATTCTGTTGAGGAAGGTGTTTCAAAACAAATAATATTTTTTGTAACATAATTTCCTACTGGTCTGCAGCAGGTTGTAACCGCTTCAAATGTTATTCTATGGTCAATATTTAAGTCACTATAATGATGTGTAAAAATAGTATCTGGCTTATACTTTTCAACTTGTTTTGTTACAATTTTAATTACATCTAATAAGTCTACACTATCAAAACGGTTATCAGGCAATTCACAAAATTCAACATTAGAATAGCCGACAATATTTGCTGATTTTAAGGTATTATCCTTTAATTCCATAAGTTGATTTTTAGGAGTATCAATTCGACTATCTTTTCTTGAAGTCAGTCCCTCTCCTAATATTACACAGCTAATATTATAATTATCATTAACTAATTTTCTAATTGTTCCACCCAATCCCAGTATTTCATCATCAGGATGGGCTGCAATCACTAAAACATTTTTATTACTTTCTGTATCAATTGACATCATGTACCACTCTCTTCTTTAGTTATTTCAACTGCAGCAGTTATTTTATTATCATTAAAATAAGCTTTATTAAACCTTAATTTATAATTTCCAAACTGAATAAATGCATTAGGATATCCTTCTGCATCAAGCATTCTAATATAATCATATATTTTTTCAATTGAAAATGATGGTAAAATTTCCCCATCCTTTGGCTTCAGTCTAGAAAACTCTACAATTTCACCAGTTTGCTTATATGGAATTGGCTTATTTTTTAAAATAAACGGTATCATTCTCTTAAATATTATGTCACTTGCTCTCTTATAAATATCTTGTGCACTTCCATCAAGACTCAAATCTTCTTTTATATAAATATCACCTACATCTAGACCTTCTTCAACTTTTATAGCAGAAATTTTAGTCTCTTTGTAGCCATTAACTATTAAGTTTTGTAAAGGACTCCCTCCCCTGCCAAAAGGCAAGTCAGTCATATGAAATACAATACAATTGAAATTACTAAAAATCTCCTTAGGAATAATCCATGACCAGTGTGGAAAAAAAATATAGTCTGGGTTATATTCTTTTAAAGAAGTAAAGTCTAATTGTTCTTTTTGGGTGATAATATGCACGTTAATATCTTCTGATGAAATATTTTGTTTTAGAATTTTTGCATTTTCAATATTCCAACTTTTTATTGTAGCAATAATTATTTTCATATTATACTCCCTGTTAAATGGTAATATATATTTACAAATAAAGTGTGAAATTTAATATCCTTTTAAAAGTTAACTTTATAAAAACTATAAACTCAGAAATACTCAAATATTTCTCAAAACTACGTGAATATTATTAATTACCAAGACTTAGTCATATATTAGTTATGGTTTTATTCCATTCTTCTTTTAATAATGACATTTCTATAACATCGTTAAACTGATTATTCTTATATATATCCTGTCTTAGTATCCCATCGAGTTTAAATCCTACTTTATTGTATAATTTTAAAGCACTTTCATTATATTTAAACACTTTTAGAATAATTTTGTTCAATGCCAAATTCTCAAATGCAAAATCCAAAATAAGTCTAAGGGCCTCTTCTCCAAATCCTTTTCCTCTATACTCTTTTTCCCCAAGAATAATTGATAACTCCGCTTTTAGATTACGCATATCAATATCTGTCAATCCAACAGTACCAATAGCTACATTATCGTCTAAAGTATATATAACAAATTCTTTTCTAGAATCAGAATTTTTATATACCTCAAACCATCTTCTCTGACTATCCAATGTTAAAATATCATTGCTAAAGAGATTGATTGATACATCTGGATCATTTCGCCACTTAACAACAAATTTATCATGTATAGAATCTAAAGGCACTATCTTTATCCTTCTACTCTCCAATATAACACCAACTCCAGTTTTTTTATATCTAACTAATACGTATCCTTAAAACTTTAATATATGTTTTTCGTTAAGAGGTGTTCCCATTTTTATATTTTCAGCAGCAGTTTTTCCAAGAACATCAGGATAATATCTGGGGTGCATGCCATAAGCTGGCCTTATAACTCTTATATTCTCTTCTGTAAACTGTTCACCCGCATATATATCCTTAACAACAAATATAGATCTTCTAAATATTTTATTTTCAGCTTCTTGTTCAGAAACACTATAAGCAACTTTTCCTATTGCTCTTTCAGTATCTCTAATATCACGAACCATAGCAGAAAATTCTTCCTTTTCCATTGAAAACGAAGAATCAGGATTTTTTATTTCTCGGCTTATGCATATATGCTTTTCAATTATTTTAGCCCCTAATGCTACTGCAGTAACTGCTGCAATAGAGCCCATAGAGTGATCTGACAAACCTATAGGAATCCCAAACTTCTCTCTCATATCGGCTATTGAAGCCAAGTTCATGTTATCTGGTATTGCTGGATATGCACTTGAGCATTTTAACAAGCAAATATCCTTACAGCCGCTTGTTCTAGCTGCCTCTACAGCCTCCTCAATTTCCTCAAATGAGGCCATTCCTGTTGATATTATCATGGGTTTACCTTTTGAAGCCACATATTTTATAAGTGGTATATCAACGATTTCAAAAGAAGCTATCTTATAAAAGTCTACTCCTATGCTCTCTAGAAAATCAACCGAGGATTTATCAAAAGGAGTAGATAAAAAATCTATACCAATCTTTTCAGCTTCTTTTATTAATATAGGCTGCCAGTCCCAAGGAGTATATGCTTTACCATATAAACTATATAGAGTTTCACCTCTCCAAGTTCCGGTATCAATTTTAAAGTACTTATTATCACAATTGATAGTCATAGTGTCCGGAGTATATGTCTGAATTTTTATGCAGTCAGCTCCTGCATCCTTTGCTGCATGTATTATCTCTATAGCCCTATTTATATCTCCTGCATGATTTGCAGACATTTCGGCTATAATATAACATGGCTGTGAATCTCCTATAAATTTATTCTTAATTTTAATAGTGTTTTTTTTACCTACTGAACTCATAATTGACCATCCTGTAAAAGACTTTTTTCATAGCCTTCATTTCTTTTGAACTTGATATTTTTAATAAATATTTCAGGCTTACTCTTATATAACATGAGTATATCTTTCATATTAAAGAAACTATCTTTTTTATATAATTCATTATACACATTATTAATAACTTCAAAATCTTCCTTCTCATCTAAAGTCCATCTCAAATCTGAGTAATCCAATTCATTTTCAACATTTTGAGTTTTAAATAATTCTGGATGTTTATATAAAAATGGAGTAACATGCTCTCTTTCACTTTTTAATTTAGCATTTTCCCATGCCTTTTTCAGAGCCTTTACTGTAAAAACTTCAACATCAAGACCATCTGGGTATGTTGGTTTGATTGTATTAGATACATAATCACAATTTGAATTTTTTGCTGTCTCGACAACTAAATCAATTATCTCAGCATCAATAAAGGGACAGTCTGCAGTTATTCTTACAACATAATCCTCTTCTTTAGCCCCCGCCCACATAACTGCTTTATAAAACCTATCAAGTACATCATCTTCACTGCCTCTAAAACATTTTATATTATTCTTAATACAACACTGTTCAAGAGAATCATCACTAGAAGTATTACTAGTTGCCAGTATAACCTCATCAACTCTTTTAGCTAGCTGAACACGTTTTACCACATGTACAAGAACTGGCAATCCGCATATATCTAATAACACTTTTCCAGGCAGTCTGCTTGAATTCATTCTAGCCTGTATAATAGCATAAACCAAATATTATCACACCTTTCATATGCTATTTACTCACATCTTAAGCAAAGTTAAAGCTACGTCATTATATTCTCTATTTTATATTGCGTTTAAATACAGGATTAACTTTTCCACCCTTTAAAATTCCTGCAGTTGAATCCTTCTCAATGGCTCTTTGTATATCATCTAATGCTAATTCTGCTGCATTAAGGTATAACTCTATTTCCTTTTCAGAATGAGATAAATTTAAGTTATTTATACCAATCGACATAATCCCTTCTTGAATCATTCTTTGCTGGAAAATAGAATTGATGTCTAAATAGTCCAGACTTCCTTTACCTTCAAATTGAACTCCAGCATGAGGAGCTAGTCCCGAAGTAAACACTACATCAGAAACTTTCTTATCAGAAATAATATTATTTAAGCCATTAAGCATCTTATTTCCAAGCTTCCAAATTCCTTCATATACATTTGGTTTTTCTAATATCTTAATTGTCTCTAAAGCAGCTACAATTGACAACGTTTCTCCACCAAAAGTAGTCGATACAAAAACTCCCTCTTCAATTAATTCCATGATTTCTCTTTTTCCAGCAACTACAGAAATAGGCATTCCATTTCCCATTCCTTTACCCATTGCCACCATATCAGGAACCACATTGTATAACTCAGCTGCTCCCCCCAATGCATATCTAAATCCTGAAACCACCTCATCAAAAATAAGTACTGCACCATTTTTACTAGTTATTTCACGTATAGCTTGGAGATATCCTTCCTCTGGCCCATTGCCTTGAATTGGTTCAAGTATAACTGCAGCTATTTTATCTTTATATTCATCAAACAATTTTTTTAGTGAAGTAATATCATTATAATTAAAAGTCTTGGTTAAATCACAAATAGGTTTAGGTACACCTCTATTATTAGCAGTAGATCCTATTGACCAGTCATGCATACCATGATATCCAGATAAAGCTACTATATCACGTCCAGTATATGCTCGTGCAAGTCTGATTGCAGATGTAGTTGCATCTGAGCCGTTTTTTACAAATCTCACCATCTCAGCACAAGGAATTATTTGATTTAATTTTTCTGCAAGTTCTACTTCTACCTTTGTTGATTGAGAAAATGAAATACCTTTATTTAATTGATTAATAATTGCTTCATTTATTTGCTTATTATTGTAACCAACTGTTACTGGCCCTAATGCACAAATAAAATCTATAAATTCATTTCCATCAACGTCCCAAACCCTACAGCCTTCGCCTTTTTCTATAAATGAAGGAGAAATACCTTCACAAAAATATCGAAAAGATTTACTGTAAGTTTGAGCTCCTAAAGGTGTTACTTTTCTTGCACGTTTTAATAATTCTTCACTTTTAAAATATTTTAAAGTCAATATTATCACCCCATTATTTTAATAATAATTTACCACTTCACTTATTCCATAAAAAAGGCATTACTATTTCATCACTAATCTGCGTAAATTCCTTTGATATTTGTTTTATTGCAGATTTAGCTGCATCCTTAGAGAAAATCTCAATAAACTCCTTTAATTGATTTAAATTATCTATTCCAAAGACTAGATAATCAATTTTATCATTATTTTTAACAAAACTTACTGCGGCCTGTTTACGTGTCATATTATATGATTCACATAACTCCTCAAATCTTTTTACTTTTGGAATGGCTTCGGATAAATATGACGGTATCTCATTAACAGGCATAAGCAACAAGCCTTGTAAAAATGCACTTCTTGCATAGATTTTCTTATTATCTATTATTTCTGATTTAAAAAATCCCTCTTTATCTAGTCTCTGATCAAAAATATTATAGGGAATCTGTATTATATCCATTTCACGATATGAGAAAGTTTTTTTTGCTTCATTAGGCTTATATACTGATGCACCTATTTTTTTAACATAACCTTCTTTTTTTAACCTGTCTAAAACTGCTATAGCCTCTTCATTATCTAAAGCATTTGCATTGTGAAGCATGTAACCATCTAAGCAATCAATATTGAGTTTTCTTAAGCTATTAATAACACACTCTTTAGCTCTAATATACCAATTATTATTGGTTCCTTCTTTAAAAATATCTGGAGATATTTTTGAATTTATCTCAATTTTATATTGATTTATTTTTTTTTGTTTAATGAATTCACCTAAAACATCCTCTGCATCTCCATAAGCGGCTGCAGTATCAAAAGAAGAGATATTATTTTGATATGCATAGTCGAGTATCTCGATACAACTTGCTAAATTGGGCTTATCGTTTCCAGCTATACCGTATCTTAAACCAAACTGTACTGTCCCTAAACATAATTTCATATTAATACTACCCTCTGTCGTTGATTTTTTCCATGTGGATACAATCTATATATTTACCTTCAAAAAAGTACCTTTCTTTATCTACATAAACACTTTCATATCCATTCTTTTTAAAAGCATTTATTGACCCTAAATTATATTCATATGCCCCTGCAATTAACTTGTGCAAATTTAAATGGTTAAAAGCGTAATCGGTAACAAGCCTTATCGCTGATGTACCAATTCCCTTTCCCCAATAATTTTTATTGCCAATTATTATACCTACATCGGCATATCTGTGTATCCAATTAATTGAACCCAGCTTAATATTACCAATATGAATTTTTTCATCATTAGTAAATATACCAAATAAAATGTTATTTGCATTTGTCGAATTTTTAACAAACTGTTTTATAGATTCGGTAGTATGTTGAAAAAAACGGCTTTCCGTGTATTTTACAATTTCGTAGTCATTCATCCATGATACATAGGAGTCACTAACATCTTCTTCAGTTAAAATTTTTAGATATATTTTATCACTACATAAAATACTCATGCTTACACCTCTATTTGTGATAAAAGCCCAATTGTCAAAATTAATACTCTATATTTAATTGTGACAAGCGTTCTCTAATTTCATTTACATCAAGCCACTGACAATTATCTCCAGAACTATACTCAAATCCTTCCTCTATACGTTTCCCACCTTCAGCGAAACATCTGCTTGCACTCCACCAATCAAACTGCGGATAAATAATATAGTGCTTATCATATTCATAAGTTGACCTAGAATCATCCTTAGTTATCATTACCTCATGAAGCTTTTCACCTTCACGAATACCAATTTCCTTAATAGTACAATCCTTACACATGGCTTTAGCTAAATCAGATATTTTAAACGATGGTATTTTTGAAATGTAAGTTTCTCCACCCTTTGATTCTTTTAAAGCTTTTAATACAAGGTTAACACCTTCTTCTAGTGTTATCCAAAATCTTGTCATTCGCATATCTGTAATTGGCAATTCCTTTGAGCCCTGTTCTAAAATATTTTTGAAATATGGTATTACAGAACCTCTGCTGCCTGCAACATTACCATATCTTACTATTGAAAAAACAGTACCATTTTCACCTGAATATGCTCCCGCCGAAATAAATAATTTATCAGAAACAAGCTTTGTTCCCCCATAAAGATTAATAGGATTAACCGCTTTATCAGTTGATAGTGCAACAACCTTTTTTATTCCCCTATCTAGAGCAGCATCAACTATATTCTGGGCACCATGAATGTTTGTTTTTATGGCCTCAAATGGATTGTATTCGCATGCAGGAACCTGCTTCATAGCAGCTGCATGAACTACATAGTCTACACCTTTAAATGCTCTATACAAACGCTCCTTGTCTCTGACATCTCCAATAAAAAATCTTAACTTATCCTGCTGCTCTGGACTAAGTATTTTAGCAAATTTATTTTTCATTTTAAATTGCTTGTACTCATCCCTAGAATAGACTATTACTTTTTTAGGGGAGTATTCTTTAAATATGTTTTCAATAAAACACTTTCCAAAAGAACCTGTTCCCCCAGTAACTAAAATAACTGAATTGTCAAGCATACTGATTGTGTCCTTTCAAATATTGTCATAAAATTCACTAAAATTTATAAACTTTTAGTTATTTAACTTTTCTCTTTCTATAAATAGAAGAGCATCTTCAATAATTGGTTTTATATCGTAATTGAGCGCATCTGCCATTTTTATATAATCTCCTGTTTTCATAACATCAAACAAAAATTGAATAATATCTCTTCCCTGTTGTATTATTTCTTCATAATTCAAGAAATTTTTCTCGAAAAAACTTGAAATCTGCTCACAGATATCTATATACTCATTGTTGAGTTCACTTGGCATTTTAAAATATATATCTGCCATAAAATTTTCAATTTTATTTATTGTCTCCATTAGTTAACACCCTATTCATTATTAAATTTAATCAAATAGCTGTCAAGTATTCTCTTGTATATTTTTAAGGTTTCATTAATCTTTTTACTTACTTTAACTAAAGTATCGTAATACTGCATACTCCTTTGTCGCATCCTTTCTTCATCATCTTTATTTAAATACATTGGAAAGGAATGAATATCACGATTAAAACCTATTACTATTGATTGAATAAAAAATCTACCTGCTAAATTCTTATCTAACTCAGCTTGCATAGAAAATCTTTTTTGTTCCATAAATGGAACCAATCCTACTCCTGTATATGATGAAATCTCGTTATACCTATTTTTTGCTTCTTTTGCAATTTTATTAAAGTATTTTTCCATACTGGTGAAATACTCTTTGCCTTTTTTTGTTATACCTACTTTATCAACATGATATTGGGCAATTAAATCATCATATTTATCATTAATTGCTGCCAATTCTTCTACACAGTATTTTGAAATAACCTCTTTCAGTTTTTTATTTTCTGCACCTTCAATATTAGCTCCACCTTCTGTTGCATTAATAAACTTTATTTCTTCATTAATAGAAATTAAAATTTCAATCCAATTCTTTGCATACATAAAGAATTCAAATGTCTCAAGCATCTCACCATTTTGTCCTTTGACATATACGGTGCTTTCTTTATAGACATTGCTGAGAGAATCCTCAAGATTATCTGCTACTTGAGCTGTATGTGTTCTTCCATTTGTATATGCTAAGTCAAGACCTACAAATATTATTGGGCTACAACCCAGATATTGTGCAAAAGCTATTAGAATATTAGAAACATTCCCTCCAATTTCTAAATTATTAAACCCTATATAGCTATTAAGATCCCTAACAACTGCATCTCCCTTTCTTCCTGTAAAAATAATTCTATTAAATCTTTCCAATACACTTCCAGGAATTATGTTAGGCCCCAAATAGACTATACTATCTGGAATAATATCTCTCTTATAGAACTTAGTTATTAAAGTAGTCCTTTCTATTGAAGCTACAATATCCGGAACTATCCCTTTATCAAGAAGTGAATCCAATGCAGCATCAACACATAATATTAATGCCTTTCCCTTTGCTTCTCTAAGGTATTCAATATTTTTATCTAGCGAAGGTCCTGCTCCCACTACTATCGCAGGCCTATTCTTATACATTCCTTCAAAATAGCTAAAATCTAATCCTCTAAATACATGCTTCCAATTATTTAAATAGTTATCCGTTCCAACTAAAATATCCTCTACTGAATTCCCAAAACTAGTTATTATTGTGTGTAGCCTTTCGAATATAGTAGTTTTAATGCTACTTATTTCATTTGTAAATGTTGACTTTAAATATGGCATTGAAATTATTTCTAAATTTCTTAAATTATATAATTTAAGAGAATCTCCAAGCACACTATCTAACTGACTCACTAACTCAGTTTGCGTACCTATTGTCAAATTAACAGTATTCCTATCAAATAAAAAAGCTAATTTATCTTTATCACAGCTTATATATATATCCTCATTGGGACTACTGCAAATTTCTATTATTATAATTGTGCTAAATGGTGTTTTGCGCTTATATATTTCAGCTAACAAATCAATATTTTTTAACCCAAATATAATAAAGTTCTTATGATAATTAAAATCAATCCTATTTATTACCATTTCAATTTCTTTTTCTTTATCAATTTGACTGTTAAATAGATATCTTGAATTTTTAAAATCTATATTTTCTGTTTCTTCTATCTCCCATACCAAATTACTAACTTTCTTTAATTTGAAGTGCCCCATATATCATTCCGCCTTATCCTTAGTTTTTCTAATAAAAAGAGGCATCGGCTTGAGCCAGTGCCTCTTTTTGTTAGACTAGTTGATTATTGTAATAATTGAAGTACACTCTGTGGCTGTTGATTTGCCTGAGCAAGCATTGCCTGAGCTGCTTGAGTTAAGATGTTATTCTTTGTAAACTCAGTCATTTCTTTAGCCATATCTACATCGCGGATACGTGATTCAGAAGCCTGTAAGTTCTCAGAAGATGTATCCAAGTTGTTGATTGTGTGCTCAAGTCTGTTTTGTACAGCACCAAGTGAAGATCTTTGATGTGATACCTGTGAAATAGCATTGTTTACTGTTTCAATAGCAGTAGCTGCTCCCCACTTAGTTGATATATCAATTGTATCAACACCAATAGCTGTAGCTCTCATATCATCAATTGAGATAAACATTGTTTGTCCAGAGTTTGCACCTATCTGAGCCATGATTGAATCATCCAACTCAGAAGAAGCTGATTTAGCTTCACCAAATACAAGTGTAATACTTTCTCCAACTGCCATAGCAGTAATATTTGCAGCAGAAAGCGTCCTTGCAGCAGTAAATACAGCATTAGCTGTAGTTGTAGCAAAATTAATGCGACCACCAGTAGCAATTGCAACAGATGATATTGCTCTACCATCTTTTCCGATTACTCTGTAATCTGCAGCTGACCAAGCAGTACCTTCTGAAACTCTCACTATTGCAATAGCTCCATTGTAAAGTGAGCCTGTTCTTATAGCAGATAATGTAGCTGCATTTGATCCTGAAACAGCCATATCAATTGAAACCCTTGAAGTATTGTTGTTGATACTTAAAGTTCCATCAACAGCTTCTTTAACTCCCCTTGCACTTCCATCTAACAATTTCTTTGTATTGAACTCAGTAGTGTTACCGATTCTGTCGATTTCAGAAATTAATTGCTTAACCTCAGCTTGAAGTTCTTTTCTATCAGAATCTGTATTAGTATCATTTGCAGACTGAACAGCTAGTTCTCTCATTCTTTGTAGAATTGAGTGAGTCTCTGTTAATGCGCCTTCTGCAGTCTGTACTAAAGAGATTGCATCCTGAGCGTTGCTGGAAGCTTTATTTAAGCCTCTGATCTGGCCTCTCATTTTTTCTGATATTGCCAAACCTGCTGCATCATCTCCAGCTCTGTTGATTCTAAGACCTGATGATAGCTTTTCAAGTGACTTCTGAGTGTTACCTCTGTTTACTCCTAACGCTCTGTTAGTGTTCAAACTTGCGATGTTGTGATTAATTCTCATAATATAATCCTCCTTGATTTTTTTATTTTCCGGGATTCCTTTCCCGAATGGTATGTAGGAATGACATTTACTATATCCGGCCGGTCTAAAGTAATTTACTCTCCTACTTGATAAGTATATCGTAAATTATTTTTAAAAACTTTAGAGTAATTTAAAGGAAAAAAATAAAAAACTTTATAAATTGTATTTAAATATATATTTATTATAATTATAATCTGAATTCTACTTATTTTTTAAAATAGTGTCAAATTTAACAATTCCACTATTTGCAGCCTTCTTATTTTCTTCCTGAATTTCTAAAAACAACTCCTTGCGATATATAGATACATTCTTAGGCGCATTTATGCCAATTCTTACTTGTTCACCCTGAATTTCAACGATAGTAATTTCAATATTATCCGCGAGCATAATAGCCTGATATTTTTTTCTTGAAAGAACTAACATATCTGCACCTCCTAATTGTTAAACCTGTATTGCTTTTTTATCTTAACACAAGTCTTCATATATACCTATAACATTGCAGCCTAAAGTGCATCTAAAATTGCGTCTCTCAATATTTCAGACCTTTACTGCATACTCACTAATTTGAAGATTTTCTAACTAATATTAATCTTTCAAATAAACTCTTGTGTTTTAGTTATTGTGTCCAAATTTAATATTTTTATAATAAAATTACATCCATTAGTCTTTCCAGTAAAAATCAAAATTATCGTTACATAAAAAAAGAGGCATAAACCATGCCTCTTTTTTTAACTAATTATTGTAATAATTGAAGTACACTCTGTGGCTGTTGATTTGCCTGAGCAAGCATTGCCTGAGCTGCCTGAGTTAAGATGTTATTCTTTGTGAACTCAGTCATTTCTTTAGCCATATCTACATCGCGGATACGTGATTCAGAAGCCTGTAAGTTTTCAGAAGATGTATCCAAGTTGTTGATTGTGTGCTCAAGTCTGTTTTGTACAGCACCAAGTGATGATCTCTGATGTGATACCTGTGAAATAGCATTGTTTATTGTTTCAATAGCAGTAGCTGCTCCCCACTTAGTTGATATATCAATTGTATCAACACCAATAGCTGTAGCTCTCATGTCATCAATTGAGATAAACATTGTCTGACCAGAGTTTGCACCTATTTGAGCCATGATTGAATCATCCAACTCAGAAGAAGCTGATTTAGCTTGACCAAATACTAAAGTAATACTTTCACCTACTGCCATAGCACTAATATCTTCAGCAACTAAATCGTCTGCTGTACCTATCATATTTGCTCCTAAAGAAATTTTACCAGCAGTAACTGTAACATCAGCAAGATCTTTACCATCTTTACCTATTATTTTAAAGTCACCAGCATTAATATCATCTTTTGTTCCTGAAACTCTTACTATTGCAACAGCCCCATTGTAAGCACCATCTGTTCTTATAGCAGATAATATATCTGCATTTGTTCCTGTAGTACTCATGTCTATTTTAACTTTAGAAGTATTGTTATTGATGTTTAAAGATCCATCAATAGCTTCCTTAACTCCCTTTGCACTACCATCCAACAATTTCTTTGTATTGAACTCAGTAGTATTACCGATTCTGTCGATTTCAGAAGTTAATTGCTTAACTTCAGCTTGAAGTTCTTTTCTATCAGAATCTGTATTAGTATCATTTGCAGACTGAACAGCTAGTTCTCTCATTCTTTGTAGAATTGAGTGTGTCTCTGTTAATGCACCTTCTGCAGTCTGTACTAATGAAATTGCATCCTGAGCATTGCTGGAAGCTTTATTTAAGCCTCTGATCTGACCTCTCATTTTTTCTGATATTGCCAAACCTGCTGCATCATCTCCAGCTCTATTAATTCTTAGACCTGATGATAACTTTTCAAGTGACTTCTGAGTGTTACCTCTGTTTACTCCTAACGCTCTGTTAGTGTTCAAACTTGCGATGTTGTGATTAATTCTCATAATTAAAATCCTCCTTGATAATTGATTCGTCGGATTTCCATCTCCGAATGGTTTGTGGGTATGTCATTTACTATATACGCAAGTATAAAGTATTTATAATTACCTACTTGATATATATATCGTGATTAATCACGAAAACTTTAGTCTTTTCTGTCGAATTATTAAATTAATTATCGAATTTTGGTTTATGATAACAAAGATTCTATAACAATACATACGTTATTCATTATCTTCAAAATTGTTTCTACCCTTTAGCCAATCTGTTTTCAAAGATATTGAAATCACTAACACTAACATCATATATTCATTTATTTTTCTATTATTAGTGAATGTTACAATTCATACATATCTCAAATTTCTAATCACTGATTTTTAAGAGAAATTTTTATTGAATAAATTAATCATTTTTATTTATGACTTGTGGTCATGGCAAGTGCCTCGATCAGAATAATTTATAACTTCGCTCCCGAAATTGACGCAAAAATAATTAAGGTGAAGAACAAGCACTTTCAGACCGTATAATCAAGGTATAATGTCTTGATTAATACTCACAGCTACTTATTTTCGCTGTGTCTGCAAAATACTTGCTCTTCACCCTCTATTTTTTCGCATAAATTCTAGCCGATATTCACAATTAGATTATATTGATGATACTTACTATTTCTCTCAATAAGACATCGCTATATAGAAAAAGCTGTTTTTACAACCCTTTCAAATACTCAAAATCAAAATTTATTTATTTTTAATAATATTGTCAAATTTAACAATTCCAATGCTTGCAGCCTTCTTGTTTTCTTCCTGAATTTCTATAAATAACTCCTTACGATATATAGGCACATTTTTAGGAGCATTTATGCCAATCCTTACTTGATCACCTTGAATTTCAATTATAGTGATTTCAATATTATCTCCAAGCATAATAGTCTGATCTTTTTTTCTTGAAAGAACTAACACAGCTACACCCCCTGACTATGAAGCTCATCCATAATGAAATGCCTCACAGTGTATTTTTCAGAATTTAGAATTATCTGTGCAGCTTTTTTATTATTTGTATTCACAATAATGGGAGCTTTCAGGTTCATGCTAATCTTACTTATGTCCTCTGGTACAACAACAATGGCGTATACCGCAACTTGTGAAGGCTCTTCTATTCCAAGGGCACTCACATTTTCATCACTTAATTCAAAATCGTAATCTTTTTTTATTGCAAAGGGATCTACAAGCGCAAATGCAAGTTCTGGCTTATCAATTGCTTGAATCCAACAAAATGGTGATTCAGGGTCTTCGTTACTAATTATTCCGTAACGATGAATATCCTCGAATCCAGGAATTCCCTTTTCAAAAATAATTATATTTTCTTCTTGCATTTCTATCTTTCCAAAGTGTTTTGTTTCGACAATCATGTTAACCTCCACATCTTATTTAGACACAAAAATAGTCTCTCCTACATTAATTATTTTTATAAAACTAACGTAGCAAGAGCTATGAATATTTAATATCCTAGATATTAAGTCTCGTTAATTTTATATTTTTGTTTATATCTGAAATAGAAAAACATTATAATATAAATCCTACTCAAATATAAGTATCTACATCGTTTGGTGAATACTTTATATCTATCGAGCCATAAGATACCACCCTAATATCCACCTTAGGAGGTGAATAGTCATGTCTAATTTTACCAGGAATATACCTACCAGATACACCGTTTATCTCACCGACATTATTTATAAACTCTGCTTTTAATTCCAATGTACCACCTGTTGAGCTTATTCTAGGCCTTGACTTAGGTACATAACCTAACCCAAACTCATGTTTTGTAATTGCTTCATTTTTTGCAATATTAATCATGATATTTGCTTTATGTCCGATTTTTGCCATCTCATCCCCATTACGTGCTACTTTACCCGTATAGGAAATAATACTCTTATGACCCTTTTGAGCTTGCTCCTTCATAAAATCGGCATTATTTTTCAGACCTTCTTCTGCAAAACACGGATACTGATCTATCAATACCATAGCCTGCTCTGTCTTTATGTGTATCAAAGGAGGCTTTTGCTTAAGCTCTAATTTAGCATAAGTAGTATGCGCATCGAACCTAGCAGGAATAGTTTTTATTTCTATTTCTGCTGGTGTTGTTCTGATTGATAAACCCATAGCTGTTTCACATCCTTGTTTTAAAACTCAACTCAAGATTATTAAATACTCTAAATTGATAGCTAATAATTAATGTAAAAAGTCAACTAATGATTGCTGAATAATCCTTGCTCCAGCAGCTAAAGATGCTTGGTAAACATTTTCCTCATTTTTCAGATTCATTATAGTTTCAGCTATATCAATATCCTCATTTAAACTCATTGACTCAGTGAAATTAACGAAATCATTATCAATTCTATCCTCAGTTAAGTCCATTCTATTTTGCCTAGCTCCAATATCTGCCCTAACTCTAAGGACATTTTGTATTTCTGCGTCTATTGTATCTAAGGATGCACTAATCTGTTGAAAATCACCAGCTTCCATATGTTTGATAACATCATCAAACATCTGTATCATTGATGCTGTATTTCCTGCAACTGCTAAATCTCTGCTAGACGCATTTGCATCCTGACTATTAAATAAATCTCCGCCGGTAATATTAATATTAATATTATCACCTACACCTACTTCATAGAATATCTTTTCCTTTCTGGTTGCTGTATCAACACTAATTGCAAATTTCCCAAAATCCGGATCTGTCTCATCATCAATCATTACTTTTTGGTCTGTTTTAAAACCTGAAAAAATATATCTGCCAGAGTAAGTTGAATTTGAAAGGTGAATAATTTGTGTTCTAAGCTGTTTTATTTCGTCAGCTATTGCCTTTGTTTCCTCTACAGTATTTGTGCCATTCGCTGCTTGTACCATCTTTTCTCTAGCAGTTTGCAAAACCTTACCTATTGCAGCAAGGGCTTCATCAGTAGCACTTAACCATGACTGTGCATCACTTATATTCTTTTTATATTGCTCAATCTTAGAAACATCTGTTCTTAACTTCAAAGCTCTAGCTGCAACAACTGGATCATCAGAAGGTACAGATATTTTCTTTCCTGTGGCAAGTTGAGTTTGATACTTATTTTCACGTTGTTGATTGTTGCTGATATTCCTTACCATGTTTGCTATAATCATATTGTTAGTTATTCTCATTTTTCGTGTCCTCCATAAGCCAATTTTTTGATTCTATCTTTTAGCCTACGCCTAGTCTATTTATTAAGGTATCATATACTTCATTCATTGTATTAATCATTTTTGCAGATGCCTTATATGATTGTTGAAATCTAACCATATCTGCTAGTTCCTCGTTTAGTTGAACACCTGATACAGACATTCTCCTATTATCTATTTGTTTTACTATTGTTATTTGACTACTAGAAAATGTCTTAGCCTGCTGAGAATCTATACCCAAAGTAGCAACAAGAGATTTCATAAAATCCTCAGGAGCTCCTTCAGTAAAAAGATTTGCATTTGATCTAAGTTTCAGCAATTCATTTAATACATCTATATTGCCATTTTCACCTGGAACATTTGTTGCTGCAATTGCATTTGGATTACTCATAACATCAAGGCCAACTGTAAAGTTTTTTGCTGTAATATTTTGATATTGTGCCTTTATAGCATTCATACCAACTGCTCCGTCAATAAACACATCACTGGATATTGGAATATTACCCTCTCCAAACATTGTAAAAAATCTCAATCCAGATGTAGCAGTTGCTGGACCAGGACCATCGGTATCAACACCAAAACCATCAACATGCCCAACTCCATCAATTAACACACCATTTTCAGTCCTATATCCTTCATTAAAAGCCATTGCAAAAGTTCTTACAAATTCGTTAAGCATACTCTGATAATATGGAACACCCTTGTAAGACGGAGTAGCAGTAGTACCATCCATCCCCTTAATTCCGTCCTTACCATCTCTAACATCAATTAACCCCTTGAGTTCTCCTCCAGTAAGAATTAATTCATTTCCGTTATCCCATCTAACATTATAAAGATTTGGTATATCTTCAGAGTTTAATCTGATATCTCTTTGGTCAAGGACTAGCTTTCTTGAACTATAATGATCTACAAGATTATTTCCGCCTATTGTAATAACAAAGTGTATATCATCCTCACCATTAGGCAGCTTTCCATACTTTACCTCAGAAGCATTTATATTAATAAGCTTTGATAACTCATCCACAAGAACTGTTCTGGCGTCTCTCAAATCATTTGCTGCTTGTCCAGTAAGTTCAAAAGCATATATCTGTTTATTCAGCTTTGCAATCTGATCTCCAAGTGAATTAATCTTCTCTACAGTAACCCTTACCTGATCGTTTATATCTTCTTGTAATCTTTCAAACCTTGTTGCTAATGTATTAAAATAATTTGCTAAGGTTACACCATTCTCACGGACAAGAGCACGTACAGCAGGGCTAGAAGGATCCTTTGATAATTCCTGAAGAGAACTATAGAAACTGTCCATTATTTTCGTAAAACCACTGTTTGAAGGCTCATTGAATGTAGTTTCCATCTCAGAAAGCAATTCTGCTTTTTTACTCCATTCACCATTTGCAATATTTTCACTCCAATACTTAAAATCCAGATAAGTATCTCTTATTCTTTTTACGCCAGTAACTTCAGAGCCTGTACCAATCATACCAGTTCCGTCAAAGGTATTTATTGGTTTAGAAGCAGACTGAATATTTTGTTGTCTGGAATAACCTGTAGTTGATGCATTGGATATATTGTGACTAACTGTGTTCAAATTTTTCTGTGCAGTATATAGTCCACTTACTGCAATATTTAAGCCAAAGAAACTCTGTCTCATTTTCTACCACCTGCTCCTATAATGTCAAATGTTAATACCACTCTCAAAATATGTCTTTCTATTATCTTCCTACAACACCCATAGAATTTACTATTTTATCAATCATTGAATCTATTATATTTAATACTCTTGAGGATGCGTCATATGCAAACTTATACTTCATCATATTTGATAATTCTTCATCCATAGCCACCCCTGATATAGCGGTACGCTGCTCTTCTGCTGATAAAACAAGAACTTTCTGATTATCTCTTGATGTTATCGCTTCTGAACCTCGATTACCTATATCAAGTATAATAGCTCTATAATATTCATCTATGCTAACTTTTCCTGATGAATCTACCAGCAAATCAAAGTCTCTGAGATTTGCTATTTGTCTAGCTATTGTATTATCTCCAACTGCAATAGTTGATGAGGCTACAATATTGTTTAGACCATCATCGCCAGTCAAATCATCACTCAATGTAAAATTACCCATCTCCATAGGATAATCGTCATTAATTGCTTTAAAGAAATTTACACCTGGTTTTCCATCTAAAGTAAATCCAGTACTTGACAGATAATTAACTTCTCTTATAACTGCGTTTAGTAAAGAATTAAGCTTAATTTTTATGTCAGATACTATATTTGTAGATGTAGGAATATTACCCATATTCCCATTGACAGCTATCCTTGTATTGCTATTTATATTAGAAAACAAGTTTATAAAGCTGTCTGCATCTGTTCCCATTTTCAATACTTCTCCACCAGTACCATAAGCTATTGTGCTCCAACCTACTTCTAATGCATCTTCACCCTGTTCCTGATAGCTTTTATCTGTTACAATAGTTGTTTTTACACCTATATTATTCAATCTATTTATATATCCTGCTGCATCTACATTTGTAACAAAACTTCCATTGTTCCCATTAATACTCATGTTTGAAAGAACATAAGCAACATTAGCAGCATCTGACCTGAAGTCACCTGATGCTTTCAAGCTTTCTAATGTACTAATAAAATCATTAAAGTTACCTTCTGTACCTGTTGCAGCAAAAAGAGTATTCAAATCTGCATCATTCAAAAAATCATCTATATTATTAGCAGTATAAACTGTATTCTTGAAAATACTTGAATTAGTCCCCATAGTAACAAATCTTATGTTATAATCAACACCTGATTTATTTAAACCATCTATATAAGAAGCAATTTGATTTCTCAGATCTGCTGACCCTAATGAAGCATCAATAGCAAATGTAATGTCAACCTTTTCATTTGGAGTACCATTTGAATAACTACCCTTAAGACCTGATACCTCTCCTCTTGACTCCAACAGACCTTTTAATTTACCGCTTTTTATTTCTACTTTTATTTCAGTGCCCTCCAACATCGGAGTATAAAAATTGCCATTTATACTGTCGGATTTAACGTATAAATTCCTTGAGTTTCCCTTTGAAACTAAAATATAGCCTCCAAGAGTAATATTTACCTGTCCATCCTGCATCTCATTAACCGTAGCATCACAGATTAAAGAAAGTTCATCTAACAATAAATTTCTCTGGTCTCTGTAATCATTTGCACTATCACCGGCAACTTCCTCGGTAGCAATCTTTTGGTTGAGTACAGCAATCCTGCTTGTAATCCTATTAATTGCATCAATTTGAACCACAATCTCTGAGTTCAAATCGTTCTGAAGTCTGTCGAGTTGTGTTCCGACTTGATTAAAGTAATGGGCTAATGCTTGACCTCTTTCTCTAACCAAAGCCCTTATAGTCAGGCTTTCAGGCGCCTTTGAAAGTTCTTGCCATGCGTCCCAAAACTGATTCATTATTTCCTGAAGTCCATCACCCATAGGATCATTTAAAATAGCCTGTACATCCTCTATTGTGGAACTTCTAGTTTCATAATAACCTAGCGCAGTATTCTCTTGTCTATAAATAATATCCAGAAAAGTATTTCTAATTTGTCTTGTTTCCTGAATATCTGCACCTAACCCATATTGAAGCATATTGCCATTCCTACCATATACGGTTTGATATGGACTAGTCTCGATGATTGCCTGTTGTCTCACATATCCTACTGTATCTGAGTTCGCAATATTATGTCCGGTTACATATAAGCCTCTTTCGCTAACTTTTAATCCAGAACGAGCTATCTGATAACTTGAAAATCCTACAGCCATATGCTGTCCCCCTAATAAATGATCCAATTTATAATTATTTATATATTAATCTCCGCTCTGTCTCTCAGTATAATAACTGGCGAAATACTGGTGGAGATGCGCTTATAATCCAATATTACTCAAATTATAAAAAACTATTTGAAAGTACGTTTCCTTTTGACAGTTTGTTTATATAAAAACCATCATAATCAATTGTTTCTTGAAACGTACTGTGTTCGTACAAAGAATTGCTCAAATCTATAGAAAGCTGATCGCAGCTTTTTGATACGCGAAGTGAACAATGAATATACAAAAGTAAACTTCGCATTTACTAAAGTTTCATGTCAAAGAAACTCCTCTTTTTTGTATCACCAGACAAACCTGAACTTCCGTAACTATTGTTAACATTATCAATGCTAGTCATCATGTTTATTGAGAAATCAATATACTCAAGTGAGTTTTTTATAAGCTTTGCGTTTAAGTCATTTGTATTTCTTAAATTATTTATAGTTTTAACAAGCTTTTCCTGACAAGCCTTTAATTCTTTGGATTCCTCTTGACCTAAGTTCTCTATCAATGCTGAAATAGTAGCTTCTTCAGCCTTCTTTCCAAGCAGAACACATAACTTGTCAACAATCTTTTCTCTTTCGTCTTCAAGCTTAGAAACTTTGATAATTAATGACTGTTCAATCTTAGTAATATTCTCTAATTCACTTACTTTTCCGCCAACAATTAAGTCTGTTTTATTATTGGATACTTTAGAAAGAGTTTCATATATATCATTTTCACGATTTAATACATCCACTAGTTGTTTTGTCAGCGTTGATTCCATCCATACACCTCCAAGCATTAAAGCTCTAAATATATCAAAATGCTTTTATGCTTTTTTATCCAATATTGATTTCCCAAGTTTCTCTACAATTTCTTTTCCGCTTACGTCGTATCCTCCAGATCTATAAAGTTCTGAGAATTCATCAACCTTACTCTGCCTAAAATCTGGAATATCTTTTAATGCTTTTGCTACTGTTTGATAATCCCTAGCATCATTTGATATAGAAACAACATCCTTCTTAGGTATAACTTGACCAGCTTTAGCAATATTTCCAACAGACTTCTGCTTATTGTAAACCTTGGCCACATTATAAATATCTCCTGTAATCTTCATATAAACACCCACTTTCTATAAAACACGATAACTAAAATTCTATATAATAATTATCGTCAGTTTGATAAATTAGTTTAGTATTGCTTTTGATTTGCACAAAAAAAAGCTATCAATGACAATAATATCAACTAATAGCTTTAGCTACAATATTAGTATAAACATAAAGCGAGGGTATTATTTACCTCGCTTAAAATGCAGTATATTATCTAGCGATTTTTATTAAGGAATCTCAATCCTTGTTCTCTTCGTTTTGCTTCTGTAAGTGCCTCCCTTGGCTTCTCAATAACCTTAGGCGCAACTCCTGCGATGTCCTTTGTCACCTCATGCTGACATGCCTCACAGTATCTTCCAGTATTAATTGACTTACCACATCTCTCACATTCTAATATGATATTAGCACCGTCTGTTATCTCAAGTCGACCCTCTTTAAGAAATAATTTTATCTTCTCAACACTAACATCACAATCTAATGATACTTGTGACAATGTTGCTCCTGGATTTTCATATAGGTATTCTTTAACCCTTTTGAATACTTCTTCATCAGCCTTTTTACAATCAAGGCAAATAGGTGGTCCACCTAAATAATTATACATTCTTCCACATCTTCTGCAGTTTCTTATATCTGTCATAATTATACCTCCCCCCACAAACAAATATATATCCAAAGATGTTACATACTATATTTATTACTAGTAATTGCGCGTCGTTGCAATAACTCCTGCGATAATACTTTTTGCCCCAGCTTGCTTTAGAACCTTGCTGCACTGATTAACAGTACTGCCTGTAGTAATAATATCATCTATTAATAAGATATTTTTATTAATTATAGTCTTGGCATTATTTACATAAAACAAACCTTCTAGATTAAAAAATCTTTCATTCCTGCTTAAAATACTCTGACTTTTAGAATCAGATATTTTTACTAGAACATTATCTGCAAATGGTACCTTTAACTGTTTAGAAGCATGCTTTGCAACTAATTCAGCCTGATTATAACCCCTCTGTTTTTGTCTGTTTTTGTGAAGCGGAACAGGAATAATCAAATCAATATCATCTAACTGTATTGTGTTTTGAACCTTCAGCGCTAAAAGCATACCAAAAGCACGGTAATATGACGGTTTATTTTTAAATTTAAATCTTCTCAGTGAATCTTTGAGACTTTCTGAATATCTGCCAACACAAATCATCCCATCACAATAGGTTTCTAATTCTTTCGGAAGATTTAAATAATTTATGCAGTTATTGTAATAACCGATCTTTTCCGCACATTTCTCACATATATATATTGGTGCACCTGCCTCGAGTATTTCATTACAAAAAGCACAACGCGGAGGAAAAATATACTCAATTAAGCTGATAAGACCACTCCTCATTACGTAAGAAACTCTGCTTATATCTATAGTTTACACCAATTTACATTGTTATGCAATAATACTTTAAATCTTCAATAATCCGCACAACATTGAATTTCTCTCATTTATTTTCACATTAGAAACCATTACCTTTATAGCTCTTTTTTGACCAATTATGCACACCATTTTTTTTGCTCTAGTAACTGCTGTATATCCAAGATTTCTATTTAACATAATAAAGTTCCTAGTATGACAAAGAATAATTGCTGCCTCACATTGAGAACCTTGCATCTTATGAACTGTTAAGCTATATGCCAAGTCAATCTCTTCAAGTTCACTGATTTGATATATGATAATGAAATCATCATATTGCACTGCTACGCTCTTTTCAGAAATAGCCTTGTTAACTGCTTCACTGTCCTCCTCATCATCATTTTCAAAATCAATGTGGTCAATTTTAGATATTTCTATTATCTTACCAATATCCCCATTAAATACTCCACAGGTTTCCTCAGCAACGTATCTTCCCAATAAGTCTTTTTTATAATGTTGCGCCTCATAATTATTGCTTAAATGAATAACCTTATCACCTTCTCTAAAAACACTATTCCCTCGCTTAACTTCTGCCTTACCATTCTCTGCTGGATTGACCATATCCTGAATAGCCTTGTTCATCTCATATGTGCCTATTTCTGATGTCTTTTGAGGACATATGACTTGAATGTCATCAATAGAGTAATTATAGGCTGTTCTAAGTCTCTTTATTGCCTCTAGTGTTTTCTTTACAACTCGGTCTTTATCATCCTCTTCAATAATAAAAAAGTCTTTATTTTTATTAATTATTTCTGGCATTTCTCCATTTATAATTTTATTTGCATTTGTAATTATTCCAGAACCATCAGCCTGTCTTTTTATTACATTTAATTTCACTACTTCAATTACTTGGCTTTTTATCATGTCATCAAGCACGTTTCCAGCTCCTACCGATGGCAGCTGTTGTGTATCACCAATTAATACCACTGTGGTGCCAGGAGAAATTGCTGTAAAGAGTGCATGGGCTAAATCTATGCTAAGCATTGAACTTTCATCTACCACTATCAAGTCATATGGAAGTTCATTTCCCTGTCTGTAAAAGAAACCTTTATTCTCATATGAAAACTGAAGCAATCTGTGTATAGTCATAGCTTCAAAGCCTGTAATCTCAGTCAGCCTTTTTGCTGCCTTTCCCGTTGGAGCAGCAAGCATAAAACTCATTTCCTCTTTATTTTGATAATACCTCTTAAGTACATATATCATACACTCAACAGTCGTTGTTTTACCACTTCCTGCCGAGCCAGTCAGAATGAGCATATTTGTCTTAAATACAGCCCTTACAGCCTCTTTTTGCATTTCTTCAAGTTCAAAGCCCTTTGCTTGTTCAAATTCATTTATTAAAATATCTACGTTGCACATTTTTTCATCTGTTTTGCTTCGTACGATATTCTTTATTGCCAAGGCTGCCTCATATTCTAATTTATACATTTCCTTTGTATATACTGCCTCATAATTCTCATTATTCTCAGTATATTTTATGTTTATTAGATTACCTGAATGAATCATTCTTTTGAAAGCTTCCTCCAGTTCATCCTTTTCAATAATATCTGTACCGTCGCTTAGCGCCTTTGCTGTCATTTCTATAAGCTTGTCCTTAAACAAAAAACAATGTCCATCCATTTCAGCGCTTTCTAAAACACTTTTTAGTGCAGATTCTAGTCTGAATATTGAGTGTGTATCTATACCTAATTTCTTTGCAATTTCATCGCAGCTTTTAAATCCAAAGCCCTTTATGTTTGCAAACATATATGGATTTTGTTCAGCAATTGCAATTGAGGTGCCTTTGTAAGCATTATATATTTTCATGGCTTTAGCAGAGGAAACTCCGAAGCGTTGAAAGAAAATCATTACATTCTGATACTCCATATTTTCCATATAGGAGTCATGAATAAGCTGCGCCTTATCGCTATTTATTCCACGAATCTTAACAAGTAATAGCGGATCATTTTTTATAATCTCTAAAGTTTTACTGCCAAAGCCCTCCACATAACCCTTTGCAGACTTATAGCCTTTGACAATATTTCTTGCTGTTTTTTCTCCCACACCTTTTATTATCCCGCAGGACAAAAATGATATAATTCCCTCTTCAGTAGCTGGTTCAATGAACTCAACCGTTTCTGCCTTCAACTGCTTTTCTCCCTTATATACTCCCACCGTTCCAACTATCTTGCAGGGCAGTATTGAGCAGTGCTCATTTACCTCGTAATAGCCTGTTACGCTAATTTGCTCCTGAACCTCGTGTTCAAAATCATCCTCATCAATAATTTTCTCTATCTCAAAAGTATAAATTTTGTATCCGTTTTCAGAATTCTCATATATTTTATAATCAAATCTGCCTATTATTTTTAAATTAGTTCCTACAGCATAGCTTTCAAAAGACCATCTTTGCTGTTGAAATTGACCAATTGCCATAATGTTCTCCTTAAGCAATTCATTTGTGAGTTCACTTATTCATGCATCTACTTTTAACAACCACATTAAAAGTAGTTATTGTCAAATTGATTAAATTTAGGATTAAATACTATCGTAAAAAACATAGCTAAAGCATACTTCCTTTAAATCAAATTACTAAAAATCAATGTTTAAACAACTTTCCCACTTAAAAATCTATCTATATTCAACAAGAAAAGTTGAGGATGTAAATAATAAACTCTAAAATTATAATTTCAAAATCTAAATAAAGCCTTCAATATGAAACGTCTATGAAACGTCTAAAGTAGATATTCTATGAATGGAGGACTTCCTCAAAACTTATATACCACTTGCTTACTCCCGTCACTTTATTTATATACTTATATTAACCTATTTTGTTTATTACAGCAAGAATTCCATTGTATATTGTCTTTACTTACCATAGGGGGTAGAAAAGCAATTGTAGGTAAAAATAGGTCTATAAAACTATAATTCAACTTATACAGTTGAAAATTTAGGTGCAGGAGACATATAAATGGAAATAATGATTAGAAATAATTGCATTAATTCATTAATAAGTTTGAAAATCATGTATTTTTATTTAGAAACTGACACGATATAGTTTATATCCACTATGACCCATGGATTATAAATCCTGAAAGGCGGCTTATAGCACTAATGGACTCAATTCTTTAAAGTTCATTATGTAAACACCAACTATACTTTCAATTTTATTTTTGCAGCAAACCATTGGTAATTCTCCTGCACCTTTAGAATTTTTATGAGCTAAAGTAGAACCATTTATAAAATCACTTAATTAAGCTAGTTGTTACTTCTCAGCTATTAACCACCTTTAACATACTATGTAAACTTTTTAGCACTAAAGTCATCCTTTTCTTTAAAAAAAACGCATTCTCTTTCGTCAAAGGAGCATACCTCCATAAGAGGAAATTGGTTTTCTAGTTTTCTCAATAATTTTAATGTATCATCTTTTGAGTCCATGTCCACAACTATGAAGTTCCCATTAGTAGCAATATTTCGGACAAATCTGCTTTCCATAGCTTCTCTTATCATTCTCTCTATATTTTGCTCTTGATTATTCACCAATAGTACAATATTTGCATTTTCAACAAAGTATTTCTTTCTTCCAATTGCCTTATATATATTTATAAAAAGGCTTATCATTCCGTACATGGCAAATAAAGCTAGAATCGCATAATTTATAGTCATATACTCATCTCCATAAAAATTAATGGTATTTTATCATATGAAATGTGTTGCATTTTTGTTACAAAGCTTAAAATACATACAATTGTCGGTGCTTTTTATACTAGAAGTTTTATTTTGTAAAAGTTAAACACTAGAATAAACATTTAATTATAAACAATTTGTTAAATTATATTAGTATTGTAATTTTTTATTTTTATTGTATAATCTTGTGTATTTGTTTTGAAAGAGAGGAAATCAAATGAAAAATTTAAAAAAATTTTTGGGTTTTTAGTAGTTTTAATGGTGGTGATTACATCACTTTGTTCGATTAGTTTTGCTGAGGATATTGAGTATAGCGAAAATTTAATACCCATAATGTCTAGCAATACAGCACCGAGTGGAATAGCAAGTGCTAGTAATTATACTTCACAAACCCCTCCATATAAGGCTTTTGATAAAAACTATATGTATTTTGAGAATTCAGAATATTATGCTTGGGGTACTACATCGACTACTGGGTGGCTTGCTTATGAATTTGATTCAGCTCAAATAATTAATAAATATACCATAACTAATGACGTTTCAAATTTAAGAACTCCAAAACCTTGCAGTGCAATGTCACCTAGAAATTGGACTTTCGAGGCTTGGGATGTAGATCAGTGGATTGTGTTGGATACTCAAACAAATATCACAACTTGGACTAATGCTGTAAAGAAAGAATTTACTTTCAACAATTCAACACCTTATAAAAAATATAGAATTAATATTAGTGCTAATGGAGGAAATACTGGTAATTCAGTAAACTTAGCTATAGGTGAGCTTGAAATGATGGGGCCTCCTCCTGCTCAAATTCCTGCCCCAACCAACCTTACAGCAACAGCTGAAAGCCAAAAAATCACCCTTTCTTGGAATGAAGTTGAAGGTGCTACAAAATATTATGTGAAGAGAGGTACTATATCAGGTCAATATGATACAATATTTCCTTTTATACCAACTACTACAGATTCAGCAATTATATTTGTGAATGAAGAGTTAAGCAACGGAACTACATACTATTATGTCGTATGTGCAGAAGTAAATGGTATTGAAAGTCCAAATTCAGTTGAAGTAGCTGCAACTCCTATGCAGGTAATACCATTGCCACCTACTAATTTAACAGCAGAAGCAGGTGATAGAAGCGTAAAACTATACTGGAATCCTGTTGAAAATGCTGACGGCTACATAGTAAAATGTGGCTCAACACCAGACGGTGAATTTAATACTATAGCAGATAATGTAACATCAAATTCATTTATACATAAAGAATTAACTAATGGAACAACATATTATTATGTTGTAAGCGTAATTGTCGATGGAGTTGAAAGTCCTGACTCAAACGTAGCATCAGCAACACCTCAGCCTGAAGTTTTAATAAACTACAATGCTATTCTAGAAATTACAATGCATAATGGAACAATTAAGGAATACGACTTAACAGCTAGTGAAATACAAGATTTTCTTGTATGGTATGACAGCAGATCAGATGGAATAGGAAAGGCATATTATACTTTTATAAATAAAGGTATTGTTTCACCTTTCCTAAACAAAACTGAATATATTCCATTTGATAAGATTCTATATTTTGTAGTAAATGAATATTCTGCTTAATCCAAAAATTTATAAAGTCATTTGGATATTTCCAAATGCCTTTTTTATGTTTTAAAGAATAAACATCTCAGCAAATGCTGATATTTAATATTTAATTTAACATTAAACTTCAAATCAGTATTATTAAAATGAACTTTTAATGATTCTATGGCGAAATACTATTGTATTTGGAACAAAAACGGACTCAATCTAATATTCATAAACCGAGTCCGCTTTAAAACTTTTTTTAATTAAATAATCAAAAAATATTAATACTAGTATATTTTTATTCTACATAGCTTGATATCTATAATAGCTGTTCTTGATTATAACCCAGCTTCCTTCCTCAATATATCTGCTACATCTGTCTTTTCCCAAGTAAAATCTGCGTCATTTCTGCCAAAATGTCCATAAGCAGCAGTTTTCTTGTATATTGGTCTTCTCAAATCCAGAGTCTTAATTATTGCAGCTGGTCTTAAATCAAAATGCTTATTTACTAACTCAACTATTTTCTCTTCAGGTATTACAGCTGTTCCAAAAGTATCTACAAGAACAGATACTGGTTTAGCAACACCTATTGCATATGCAATCTGAACCTCGCACTTTTTAGCAATTCCCGCTGCAACTATATTCTTTGCAACATATCTAGCTGCATAAGCTGCTGAACGGTCAACCTTAGTTGGGTCCTTTCCTGAGAAAGCCCCACCACCATGTCTTGCATATCCTCCATACGTATCAACAATTATCTTTCTTCCTGTAAGTCCAGAATCTCCCTGTGGACCACCAACAACAAATCTTCCTGTTGGATTAATAAAGTACTTTGTATTTTCATCTAAAAGTTCTGCTGGAATTACAGGCTTTATTACATACTCCATTATATCCTTTTCAATCTTGTCGTGACTTACATCTGCACTATGCTGAGTAGAAATAACAACCGCATCAACTCTGACTGGTTTATCACCATCATACTCTACTGTAACTTGAGATTTCCCGTCAGGTCTTAGGTAGCTAAGAGTCTTATTCTTTCTAACTTCACTTAGCTTATATGATAGCTTGTGAGCTAAAGTTATAGGCATAGGCATTAACTCTGGAGTCTCATCACAAGCAAATCCAAACATCATACCTTGATCTCCTGCCCCAATTGCCTGTAGCTGTTCCTCATTCATCTCACCTTTTTTTGCTTCGAGTGCCTTGTCAACACCCATTGCAATATCGGCTGACTGTTCATCTATGGATGTAAGAACTGCACATGTATCGCAGTCAAATCCATATTTTGCTCTATCATATCCTATTTCTCGTATAGTATTTCTAACTATCTTAGGAATATCTACATAACAATTAGTAGATATTTCACCCATTATCACAACCATACCTGTAGCTACTGCGGTTTCACATGCAACTCTAGCCTGTGGATCCTTCTCAAAAATTGCATCTAATATTGAATCAGATACTTGGTCACAAATTTTGTCTGGATGACCCTCAGTTACTGACTCTGACGTAAACAATCTTTTTGACATTTTCTATACCTCCAAAATAAAAATTTTTGTTTGGGTTTATGCCGCTTATAAGTCTATATATTTGTCAGTGAAAACAGCACAACTCCGATTAACAGTAATAACTACTGTTAAAGCATTTTTGAGGTAATTTTCATTATTTATGCAATAAAAAAACCTCATTTCGAGGTTTGTCATGTTTATCAATGCAATATACAATGAACACCCCTCATCTTTCAGGCAAAGCCTGTAGGAATTGGCACCATACAAATTAATGCTGGTTGCCAGGTTTCATTGGGCCATTCCCTCCACCTATCTTGATAAGGATAATTATTTATTTTTCATATTAATTTAACCATGAATTTGCATAAAGGTCAATACATATATCGTTATCATTTGTAAATTAATTGCAACATTATAAACTATTTGTATTAATATATATATGTGTAATTTTAACTCATATTATAAATCATAATAAATTGGCGGCTTGATATGTCTTTAATCATATTATAATCAAGCAAAAATCAAGCAAAGAAAGCCAGTTTCAACATTTAATGCTATAATTCTATCACTATAAAAACTAATTACTGAATATATTCATATTTCTCTTTATGCAGTAATTCTTTGAATATTCTCCCTCACAGAAGACCTTTACTTTAAATTGCAAAGCACTACTTTCTATTTGTTTTATCCATAAATCTCTCAACGTTAATTACATATCTCTCATGCTGACCTTCACCTATCTTCTCTCTTTCATCAAATGCCTCAACTGTAAAAATTAATTTTTTCCCATCTACTTCTGTAAGCGTAGCTCGTGCAGATACATTCATTCCTAATGGGGTTGCTGCTATATGTCTAATATTTATCATAGTTCCAACTGTACTATACTCTTTCGATAAACATCCCTGTATAGCAATTGTCGCTGCTTTTTCCATAAGTGAAACCATTGCCGGTGTAGCAAAAACTTCTAGGTCTCCACTGCCCATTTCTTTTGCTGTATTAGTACTATTAACTGTTGTTTGTGCAATTCCTTCCATTCCAATTTTAAAATCCATAAGTATGTCCATGTCCACCATTCTCATAAGAACTCAATGTCAGAAATGACATGGACTTGACACCTCCTTTAAATATATTAGTAATTTATTTCAGCCTTTACTTCAAAAAAATGTTCTTATATAATTGCCTTATCTACTCAACCGCAAACAACTCATTATTATAGAATTATTTTACAATTTCAACTATTCGTATATAAAATAAATTGTACAAAATAAGGGTTTGCTCAGTGTATGAGAGCAAACCCTTTAATTGTAAAAATTATATAACTCTTAAAATAGTATTTTACGTAGTAATTAGCCCTCTAACTGAGGCTTAACTGCTGAATCCAAAGCAACTCCATCAAAAATAGCTTCAAACTCAGCTCCCTCAACCTTTTCTTTTTCAAGGAGAGCCTGCGCTAGTCTATTAAGCTTATCAATATTCTCTTTCAATAGATTTATTGTCTTTTCATAAGCACTATCAATAATTTGTTTAACTTCATTGTCAATAATGCCTGCAATCTCATCACTTATATTACTTGTGTGACCATAATCACGACCAAGGAAAACTTCATCATTCTCATTACCAAAAATCATATTGCCTAGCTTTTCACTCATACCATACTTTGTAACCATATTTCTTGCAATCTGATTAACTTTTTTCAAGTCGCTTGATGCACCTGTACTTACTTCGTCCATAACAATTTCTTCAGCAGCTCTTCCTCCTAAAGCAATTATTATTTCCTCAATAAGCTGGGATTTAGTATGATAGCTTTTATCCTCTTGAGGTCTGCTTGCTGTATAACCACCAGCCATACCAGCAGGGATAATAGATACTCTATCCACCTTTTGAGTCTTAGAAACAAGCTTGATTGCTATTGCATGACCAGCCTCATGAAAGGCAGTAACTTTCTTGTCTATCTCGCTCATAACACGACTCTTCTTTTCAGGGCCCATCATTACCTTAAAGGCAGCTTCTTTTATCTCCTCATTACCTATTTTCTTCTTATTAGCTCTAGCAGCAAGTAAAGCAGCCTCATTCAGCAAATTCTCTAAATCTGCACCGGTAAAACCAGGTGTAATTCTTGCTAAATCATCCAGTTTAACACTCTCATCTAGCGGCTTTCCTCTAGCATGTACATGAAGAATTTGTTCTCTACCTTTGATATCAGGTAACCCAACAACCACGCGCCTGTCAAAACGTCCAGGTCTTAATAATGCAGGATCAAGTATATCTGGTCTATTAGTAGCGGCAAGGATTATAACTCCTTCATTAATTCCAAAACCATCCATTTCAACAAGCAATTGGTTTAAGGTCTGTTCTCTTTCATCATGACCGCCGCCCATTCCTGCTCCTCTATGTCTACCAACCGCGTCAATTTCATCTATAAATACAATACATGGAGCATTCTTTTTGGCCTGCTCAAAAAGATCACGTACACGGGATGCTCCGACACCTACAAACATTTCAACAAAGTCTGAACCACTTATGCTGAAAAACGGAACTCCAGCCTCACCAGAAACAGCCTTTGCTAATAATGTCTTACCAGTTCCAGGAGGTCCTACCAAAAGAACACCTTTTGGTATTCTTGCTCCAAGTTCTACAAATTTCTTCGGTGCTTTCAGAAACTCAACAATTTCAGCAAGTTCTTCTTTTTCTTCATCAGCTCCAGCAACATTTTTAAATGTGACCTTTTTCTTGTCATCAACTGAAAGCTTGGCACGGCTTTTTCCAAAAGACATAACTCTATTGCCGCCGCCTCCACCTTGTGACTGCTGTATAAAGAAGAACCATATCAGAATAAGTATAATAATAAACCCAATTGTCGGCAATATAGAAATCCACCATGGCGCTTGCGGAGGCGTAACAACATTAAATCTTTCGATCAGTTTTTTTTCATAAGCCTCGGTAAATCTATTAGATGCAGAAGTAACATCAGGCGGAACAACAACTACATATTTAGTAATTTTACTATTACTTTCTACTGGTTTTTTTAGTACTACAGTAGCAGTGTCAGTCTGAAGATCTATGCTTTTAACATTACCTGCACTTATTTGTGTCAACAACTCTGAATAAACCATTTTCGATGGATTGTCAGTTGTTTGAAAGAATGTAATTATTACTATAATTACTATAAAAATAATTATATAAAAACTGATACCCTTAATATATTTCAAATAACTCCCTCCTTATAATAGCCAAGGTACCAAATCCTAACTCGCAAGTCATTTACTTAAGAACTAAATTTATTTCAAACCTACGTTTCTAATTTGGTCAAAACTCAATTGTAACTTTAAATATTAAAACTATAAATTATCACTATCAAACTAAGTTTTTTAATTAATACAGTATATATTATATTAGCATATACATCTATAAAACACAATAAAGTGAATTTTATGTTTATATACTAATATTATTTCAAATAAACATCTTTTTTGAGTATACAAACCTCAGGAATGTTTCTATATTTTCCACAATAATCCAATCCATATCCAACTACAAATTCATCTGGTATTTCAATTCCTTTATAATCAACCTGAACATCTACCTTCCTTCTTGAAGGTTTATCTAAGGCAGCACAAATTTTTACACTTAAAGGTCCTCTTGTTTTAAGAAGTTCTACAAGGTGATTCAGTGTAAGCCCAGTATCAACAATATCTTCCACTATTAGTACATGTTTACCATCAATATTTGTATCCACATCTTTTATAATTTTAACAACACCAGATGACTTTGATGAATTCCCATAACTAGATACTGACATAAAATCCAAGTCAACAGGAATTGTTATTTCCCTTGCCAGATCAGCAAGAAATATAAAGCCACCTTTTAAAACTCCGATAATAACTAACTCTTTGCCCTCATAGTCTTTAGATATACGACTTGCCATTTCCTTAACTTGTTTATTAAGTTCTTCTTTTGTAATTAACACACGTTCTATTGCTCCCATCATATATGACTAATCCCCCTTAATTATTGGTACGAATTTGGTATGAATAAATACATTATTTAAATTTTTTAAATTTAATTTATCGTTAAAAATATGATGATAACAGCTTCATAAATATTTCAAACTAAGTATACAAGCCTATCTTTTATTTTCATAAAAAATCATCAACACAGATTTAGTATTATCAGTTACTTTATATTTATCACTCGTTTTATTTCCTATAATCCAAATAATCTCCTTATTTATGGCAATTAAAGGAAATTTATCTCTCTGTTCTCTATCAATTTTATTGTCAATAAAGTATTCTTTCAGCTTCTTTGTGCCATTTGAATTTAACGGTTTAAAAATATCACCATCTCGTCTATTTCTAACCACAATTTCTAAATTTGCTTCTAATTCTAATTTTTTCAAATCGAAAAATTTTGTATAAACGCCTTTATTCTCATTAATATATTGTCGACAATTTTCATTTGAATCAAAATTAATTATTTGTGCGACAACGGCCTCTTTATCATTTAAAACTGTTTTCCCTGGAACCTCTAACTTATATTCGAATCTTTCTTTTTGTTCCTCTCCCTGCTTCTTAATAATTATAGATGAATATGTCTTTACTGCCATCATTCCATGAGGAATATCTATTCGAGAACCCGTTTGTCCATCTCTAACTAATTGCATAAGCTTGTCAACATGATTAAAGCCTATACCTTCAATGCTCCCAAAGCTATTTAATATAGCAATCCTAATGACTCTGCCTAAAATAGCAGGATGCATTTCTATTAATTCGGATAAATTTAACTCAACAGAATTTATATCTTTTTTTATACAAGACTTTTCATATGCTATTTCAGCATTATACCGTAAAAAATCCTCATCTGTCACTACTATTTTCGATAATCTTAATAAATTTTCTGTAATATCTATTTTAGCTGCATTATTAATTTCTGGAATCACATTAAGTCTAATCCTATTTCTAAAGTAATCTGTGTGCAGGTTTGAACTATCTGTAACAGCCTTGAGGCCATTATTATTGACGTAGTTTTCAATTTGTTTTCTATCTATGTCCAATAAGGGTCTTATTATATTATCCCTTTTGTACTCTATACCCTTAAGACCTTCTAAACCTGTACCTCTAAAAATACGCATAAGTATAGTTTCTGCTTGATCATTCTTTGAATGAGCAACAGCTATTTTGTTTGCGGAATTTTCTGCTGCGACTCTGTTAAACTCTTCATATCTTGCATTTCTTCCCGCTTCTTCAATCGAAATCTTTTCATTTTTCGCCTTTTGGGCTATATCAACTCTTTTTATATGTAAACTAAGTCCTAGTGATTGGCAAAACTCATTTACAAAATCCTCATCTCTAGCAGCTTCTAGACCTCTAAGCATGTGATTAATATGGACAGGAAAAAGCTTCAAGTTTAAATCTTTAGATAGACAATACAAAATATGGAGTAGGCATACAGAGTCATATCCTCCTGATATGCCTACAACAATGCCATCTCCATAACTGATTAAGTCATTTTTATTAATTGTATCAAGAACCTGATTTAACATTATCATATCCTTTGCCAACTGATTATTGTCTAAACTTTTCTAAATTTGCAAACTTAGTATATTGCCCAAGCCATACCAATTCAACTGTTCCTGTCGAGCCATTTCTATGCTTTGCAATGATGACCTCAGCTATATTTTTCTTTTCAGTCTCAGGGTTGTAGTAATCATCCCTATATAAAAACATTACAATATCAGCATCCTGCTCAATAGCTCCTGATTCTCTAAGGTCACTAAGTATAGGTCTATGGTCAGTTCTAGTTTCAGGTGCACGGCTTAACTGTGATAAACAAATAACAGGAACATTTATTTCCTTTGCCAATATTTTAAGGGATCGTGATATTTCTGATATTTCCTGCTGCCTATTTTCTCCCTTTTTACCGCTTCCCTGCATAAGCTGCAAGTAATCTATAACGATCAATCCCAAATTATGTTCAAGCTTAAGACGTCTGCATTTCGCCCTTATTTCAGTAATGGACACACCTGGCGTATCATCAATATAAATTGGTGCTTCTGATAACGGAGCTAAAGCCTTAGCTACTTTTTGCCAATCATTATCCTCAAGCTTTCCAGTCTTCATTTTGTTACTATCAACCATTGCTTCACTGCAAAGTATTCTGTTTACCAGTTGATTCTTTGACATTTCAAGGCTGAATATAGCTACAGGTACATGACTATATACAGCTGCATTTTGCGCTAAATTTAAAGCAAAAGCTGTTTTACCCATCGCAGGACGAGCTGCTATTAAAATCAAGTCAGAATTATGAAGACCAGAGGTCTTAAAGTCTAAATCAACAAATCCTGTAGGTATCCCAGTAATATTGCCCTTATTGTTATACATTTCTTCTAAATTGTTAAAAGTATCTACAAGTACATCCTTTATAGGTACAAATCCTTGTGAACTTCTTTTCTGTAAAATGTCAAATACACTTTGTTCAGCCTTATCAAGAATGTAGGACACTTCTTCTGAAGCATTGAAACCCATATCAACTATATCAGAAGAAGCCTTAATAAGTTTTCTAAGAAGAGCTTTCTCTTCTACTATCTTTGAATAATGCCTTACATTTGCCGTTGTAGGTACCTCTGTAGCAATGTTTGATAAGTACTCAAGTCCACCTACCAGTTCCAGCTTTCCATGCAGTTTTAGACGTTCTGATACCGTAATTAAGTCAATGGGTTGAGCTTTGTCAAACAACTCTATAATTACAGTATAAATTTCTCTATGATCAGGTCTATAAAAATCCTCTGGTTTCAAAATTTCCATTACTACAGGAACTACTTCTTTATCAATAAGCATTGACCCTAATACTGATTGCTCTGCCTCTATACTCTGAGGGGGAACTCTGCCTAGAGAACCTATATCCATTGCATTTTCCACCATTTCTATCAATTTTTCATAAATTACTAATTTATAGACTTTCTATTTTAACAGTAAATTTAGAACTTATCTCTGGATAAAGCTTAACCTCTACTTCAAAAGTTCCAACTGACTTAAGTGAATCTGGCATAACTATCTTCTTTTTATCAATTTCAAGCTTTTGTTGTGTCTTCATTGCTTCTGCAATATCCTTACTTGTAATAGAGCCAAAAAGCTTACCATTATCCCCTGCTTTCACCTTCAATGTGAGTGTTATATCTTTAATTTTATTTGCCATTTCCTTAGCCTGAGCTATTTCTCTTTCCTTTTTCTGAGCCTCGGCTTCTTTCTTGGTTTTCATTATATTTAGATTAGCGGCACTAGCCTCTACAGCTAGTCCTCTTGGAAACAGAAAATTTCTAGCATATCCATCGCTGGCTTCAACCATTTGCTCTTTTTTACCCAAGCCTTTAACATCCTGCTTTAATATAACCTTCATTTGTTTACCTCCTGTAGAAATAAATATAAATAACAAATACTATTCCCAATATATAATAAATTCTTGTATCCTTGGAGCATTGTACAATCATTACTTTATTCTTTATTTAAGCTTTCAATATACTCATGAATTGCATTCTTGAGTCTTTCCTTTGCCTCTTCAATGGTTACATTTTCTAGCTGAGCTCCTGCAACTGTCATATGTCCTCCGCCGCCAAGCTTCTCCAAAATCATCTGTACATTTATTTCACCAAGAGACCTTCCGCTTATTATAATTTCGCCTTCTTTAGAACTAAGTACAAACGCTGCTATAAGTCCAGATAGACTTAATAGCTGATCTGCTGCTTGAGCAGCAATTAGCTGGGCATTCTTTATATTAGAAGGGCAAATAGATATTGCAATATTATCATACACTACTTCTGCATCTTTGACTATATTCGAAATTGTAATGTATGTTTTCAAGTCATTTTGGAAAAGCTGCTTTACCGACACTGTATCAACACCCTGACGCCTTAAATATGAAGCCGCCTCAAAGGTTCTGACACCTGTCTTAAAAATAAAGTTTTTGGTATCCACAACTATTCCAGCATATAATGCCTCTGTTTCAATGCTTGTAAGCCTTATTTTTTCCTCTAAATACTGCATTAATTCTGTAACAAGTTCACAGGTTGAAGACGCATAAGTTTCATGATAAGACAGAACAACGTCTTGAATATAATCGGCACCTCTCCTGTGATGATCTATTACAACTATTTGGTCTGTCATCTTGAGTAATTCCGGTGTTTCTGTAAAGCTAGGTCTATGAGTATCAAGAACTATTAGCAAAGTTTTTTTAGTTATTATATCAAGAGCTTCATTTCTTCCAACAAACACATTACTGTATTCTGGTTCCTTACTAAGCTTATTTAGTACAGCATCTATATTTGGATTAGAATGATTTAATACAATATTGACTCTCTTATCTCTGCTCTTTACTATTCTATATATACCCAGTGCCGCACCCAAGCAATCAATATCAGCGTTTTCATGACCCATTATCAAAACAGAAGGTGACTGGTCAATTAATCCTCTTAAAGCATACGCAATTACCCTTGCTTTTACTCTTGTACGTTTCTCCAGTTCTCTAGTACGTCCGCCAAAGAATCTAAAGTTATCTCCATCTTTAATTACAACATGGTCTCCTCCCCTACCTAAAGCTATGTCAATGCTTGCATTTGCATTTTGCATATTTTCAAGTATAGTTGGAGCATTTATACCCATCCCTATGCTAAGAGTAACAGGAATTTTGTTTCCAAAATTAATTTCCTTCACAGTTTCAAGTATTTCAAATTTTTTCTCTTCAAGTTCTTTTAAATATTTAAATGCAAATAAACACAAAAACTTATCTCTCTCAAATTTTTTAAGAATACCTCCAGTATGAGCTAACCAACCAGCAATACTTTTTTCTATCTCTGCCATCATTTGTGGTCTTTTAGAATCTTCTAAACTCTGCATTAAATCATCATAATTATCTATTACAATTAACCCTACTGTGTTTTTATTATCCTCATACCGTTGTCTTTCATTTATCAATTCTGTATTATCAATAAAATATAACATAACAATAATACTATGTTCCGTATTATCATCATCGATTTTTACTAAGCTTCCCAAAATAGTGTAAAAGCGATTATTTATGGTAACATCCTTAGAAATATTTATACAATCTCCTTCTGCTATCTCAGGTTTTATATCAGAAACTATTTCCGCTATGGTTTTTTGAAGATATTTATCATCATCAAACATACCCTTGAAGGAAGAATTGTACCACACAGCAGTTCCGTCTAATTCTGCCAAAACCAACGGCATAGGAAAATTGAGCAACGTGTCCTTCGTTGCACAATCAATATTAAAAGTCAGAGTTTCTATGTATTTCGCTATTTCTCGATTTCTGATATGGGTTGATTTGTAGTTGTAAATAACTAAAAAAACAAACACAACATATCCCGGAATAGACATTAATGGATTTAATATTGTAATTATCACAACAAGAAATAGTATTACCCAAAGATAAAATCCAGCCTTTGGTATAAAAATTCGTGATAGTTTTTTGCTATCCATTTTAATTCTCCCTAATATCAAGCTCCTTGTTTTCTTACACGCGTACCGTTGAGATGCTTTGAAAGCTCAGATAAATCACCATAGTACTTCTCAACATCGTGGTTCTCAACAAGACCAAGCCTAATCTTATTCTCAATTTTTTTTTCTACTGTCCTATAATTAATTCCAAATCTTTTCCCAAGAAGATAACATATTAAAATAATATTAGCCAAAGTATCTGCTAAAGTTTCTGACACTTCTTCTTGAATACCATTTACTAATGCCTTAAATAGATTCGCCACATCAGTAAGCAGTTCACTCTTTAGCCACTCAATGATTTTAATATTCCTTGTAATATCAATCTGGTTGTCAAACAAAGCCATAGTGTCACCCCACGAAGGTAATTTACATTTTTTTGTAATGTAAATTATACCACTTATACAACTAAATAGCTTTATTTCCCATTATTTAATAATTAATATCAATTTATTATTACAATAATCTAATATGCTTGTTATTATACCATAAAGTTAATTACTCTAAAAATTTCCTACTTACAACACTACTTGATTAAATAATTTGTGCCTGAAAATGAATTAATATAATAGATACATTTAGGTTATTGAACAACTTCCCATTAATAAGCCGGAACAGCGTCACGATTCAAATTACGAATTGCGTTACCTTACCTACTTAACCGAAAACTATCTTATGGATTTATTCAACTGCAATATTTGACTTTTAGACATCATATAAATTCCCGAATGCAGGGTAAGAGCCTAAAAATCTGTAAAATGATGTTTTCCTTTTTACCATAGTAAGTGCATCATAAACATCCTGTTCCTCAATATGACCATCTATATCAATAAAGAAAATATACTGTCCAAGTTCATTTTTAGCAGGCCTAGATTCGATTCGTGTCATGTTTATATCCCACAGGCTAAATATGTCCAAAATTTTATATAGGCTTCCTGGTTTATTTTCAGTTGAAAACACTATAGAGGTTTTGTCTCTTCCTGTTTTCTTTTTTAACACTTTAGATATAATAACAAACCTAGTAAAATTGTTTTTTGCATCTTGAATATTACTGTCCAATATATCAAGGCCGTATGTCTTAGCTGCAATACTAGATGTAACAGCCGCATATGTACCATCTGCAGAAGCTACTTTTTGTGCTGCTTTTGAAGTACTGTCTTCCTCCATCTGAATTACATTTTTAAATGTATTTCCAAGATAATTCCTGCACTGCCCGAGTGGCTGAGGGTGTGAAATTATTGTCTTTATATCCTCAATTTTTGTTCCTTTTTTAGCTACAAGATTAAGGTTTATAGGTATTATGTGTTCGTCAACTATATAAAAGCCTTCTTCCTTAGCAAGGACATCTAAAGTCACATTAATTGCACCTTCTAGTGAATTTTCTATTGGTACAATTGCCTCATCAATGTCATCCTTCTTTAGTCCAAGAAGTACATCCTGAATGGTATAAAAAGCTTTTAAAGCATATGTTACATCTGAGCCATTTAACTTTGCTTGTGATTCAATATAAGTCTGAGTAGCCTCATGTGAAAAAGTCCCTTGCGGACCTAGAAAACCTATTCTTTTCTCCATCTAATTCTTGTATCCATCCTTTAAATGTATATTAATAACTGCCCCATAGTAATATATAATATCATTCTTTTCCAAGATTTCCAACTGTATTTGATATAAAAGAAAGTATATATAATTTTAATGATATAAATTTCAGAGAACTATTTATATGCTGAAGGAGGTAAAATACAGAACAATTTCAATCCCTAATATAGTATTTGAATTACGCCTGTACTCAAGTATTTTTATACCTCTCATAAAGTATACAACTTTAAAAGCACAGTGCATTCACAGGCTTTGTTCTGGTAGGATTATGGTCAATTACTATCAGTTAAATACTATTGGGCCATAGTTTGTTTTTGGCGACAAACTCAAAAACAGATTTTCTTTTTTGAATTAAGCTATTTTAGCTTATCAGAAGTTAAAAACACCTTGTTTAATCAGCCGAATTCATAGCTTGTTCTTCAAGTTCTTCATCACTGACTTTTAAATTTATAATCTGCAGCGCTTCTTCATACATTTCACTTGGAACCATAATTTGAATTGGTATACATGGGCCTAGAACAATCTGTAATAATCCACTATCAAGTAAATCATAATCTTTACCCTTTCCAATACAAACAATTCCACTTTGTGTTAGCTTTCCCTTAATGACATTAAATTCGAACTCATTATCTGCCGTAGTTAAATATACCCAATTATCAGCATTTTCACGTTCAAGGTTTAATTTCTCATCTGCGCTCATATTTTCTTTTTTAGTATCCATAACTACCACCTTCCATAAAAAGACTGCCACTTATTGCCTACCTATATATTACCACTAATACTGTAATTTTTACAGTTGTAATATTTAAACTTTTGTTATCAACTAATTTTTCGTTATTATTCAGCCTTTCATAGAATAATACAGGCACATAACTATTTTCTGTTTCGAAACAGTTCCTGACATACTAGGAACCATAGATATGGATTAATCCTTAAACTCTTCATCATCAGTCTCTTTTTTATGGTCGGAAGGTGATATCTCCTTTGAAAATTCAGTTAAAAAAACTGATTTATATAGGCTATTTATCGAAAGTCTGTTTTTAGGGAAAGCACTAAATGCCTTTATGGCTATATATACCAAAAAATATACAAAAGTCATAGCTAATCCAGCAAAAAGGCCAGACGCCTGCCCGTTAATAAAAGGCATACTGAATATTATTACAATTAAGCTTAATAAAACTATCCATGAACTATATGGATAGCCTTTCAATTGACATATGCCGTCTGGGCAGCCATTTATTTTGCGCAGACGAATATGTGCAGCCATAATTACAGCATAGGTAAATAGCAGTGCAAAACCTCCTGAACTTGTTAAGAACATATAAACCTTAGGGGCCAACATTCCAAAACCTAAACCCAAAAGCATAGAAAATCCCGAAAAAAGTATTCCTCGTTTTGGCACCTCTTGCTTGTCTATTAACCACTTAGGCGCAAGGCTTTCATCCGCTAGAGATCTTATCATTCTTCCAAGTCCGAACATCGCTGCCAACATTGTAGAAAGTATCGCGGTAACCATTACAAAATTTATGCCTGTACCTGCCCAACCAATTCCCCATCTGTTGAGTGCTGTTACCATTGGACTTACATTTTCATTTAACTCTGAAGTAGCCACTAACGGCAGCATTACTATAACTGAAACCAGATAAAATCCAACTAGACATATAACTGTATATTTTATTGCTTTTGGAACGTTCTCTTTAGCATTATCACATTCTGATGCTGCAAAACCAATAACCTCAAAGCCTGCATATGCAAACATAACTATAAGCATACTTCCGGCTATACCTTTTATCCCCCCAGGCATAAATTCTTCTTTAGCTAACTCTCCTAATCCAACCTGTGCAATTCCTGGAACCAACCCAATTATCAGTAATAATCCTAAAATTACAAAGGATGCTATTGCAAGAAGCTTAATTACAGCCAATCCACTTTCAAGCTTGCTCAATTTGTCAGCACCCAATAAATTAAGCAGCGTAACACTAATTATAATTACACTTCCTAATAACATTATTGATACATTGGGAATCCATTCTCTTATGAGTATGGATACTGCTGCAGCTTCGCTGGACATAGCAATAACCATTCCTGTCCAATAAACCCACCCTACAATAAAACCTGCCCCCCTTCCAAAGGCCTGAGCCGTAAATGTTCTAAAGGAGCCAGCATCAGGATTTGCAACAGTCATTTCAGATAATGCAGTTAATATAAAATAAACCAGTATTCCTCCAATTATATATGAAATCAATATTGAAGGACCAGCAGCATTAATAGCTATTGATGAACCAACAAAAAACGAACCACCTATTACGGTTCCTAATGCCATCATAGTAAGCTGCCATTCCGACAGTCCGTTATTTTTTGTTTTATCCATAAAAATCCATACCTCCGCACAAACACGTAAAGTAAAATTCCTCAAAAAATGTTTTATTAACCTATTATTCCTTAATAAAATAAATACATTCTGCAAGGATTCCTTCTATTTAATTCCATTGATAAACAGTCATAGAATCATTGATTTAATTCAATATATCTGTCAAAATAGAAAAGAACAAATGTTTTATATTAGATATATCTTTTGAAATTAACTTGTATTTGTTCATAGTTTTCAAGATAAAATTGGGTAAATATTTAATAAATTATGTGATATATATTTTTAATCCAAAATTGGAGGTTAGGGGATATGAGTTTTAATGGGTTTACAGCAGACGCTCTTAAATTTCTATATGAAAATAGGATGCGCAATGAAAAAACTTGGTACGACAATCATAAAGATATTTATAAAGAAAAGGTTTATAATCCTTTCGTTGAGTTAATAATAGAATTGGCGCCAACCATGATGGAAATAGACAGTCAGTTAATAACCGTTCCGTCCAAAATTATTTCACGCGTTCGTAGAGATACTCGCTTTACTAAAGATAAAACCATGTATAGAGATAATGCTTGGTTTGTTTTCTTAAGGGACAAAAGCATTATGTCAACTTCGCCCTGCTACTGGTTTGAGCTGAACCAGCGGGGCTCAAGCTATGGAATTGGTTATTATGGCGCTCAAACAAGTTCTATGGCTAATATGCGTGATATGATAATTAATAATCATCCTTATTTTGTAAAAGCACTAAAATGCTATGAAGCCCAAGATAAATTTATAATAGGCGGAGAAATGTATAAAAGAAGTAAGTTTCCTGAACAACCAGAAAATCTAAGAACATGGCTAGACAGGAAAAATATTTACTTTGAATGTGTTCAAAACAACTTTAATTTAGCCTTTTCTAAGGAATTACCAGATGTGCTGAAAAAGGGATTCCTGCAGCTAAAGCCTATATATAATTTCCTGTGTATGGTTGAGGCTCAGCAGATTAAAAACTCCTGAAAAATAAAGAAATACCGTCAGAATATACTCTAACGGTATCTCCATTGTTGTTAAATAAAATTGTTGTTAAATAAATAAGTTTAGTCTGTAGTAAATGGGAGCAATGCAATATGTCTTGCTCTCTTTATTGCAGTTGTTAACTGACGTTGATGTTTTGCACAGTTTCCTGATATTCTTCTAGGAAGAATCTTTCCTTTTTCAGAAACATACTTTCTGATTTTTGCAACATCTTTATAATCTATATCAGTAGCTTTATCGACACAGAATGAGCAAACTTTTCTTTTAGCTCTTCTCATTCTCATGCCGCCTTTTCCTTCGCCCTTATCATAAGAATCTCTATCATTTCTTTTATTATCTTTCTTAGGTCCTGGCATGTATATTTTCTCCTTTCAAGCACCAATATACTGGCACTTATTTTCATTTATAAACAACTGGTTAATTCATACTTTAATACATAATACAAGTTTGATATACCAAACTTACTTATGTCAATCAAATTACCAAACAATGCTAGTTGGCAAGCCAACATACAATTAAAATGGTAATTCGTCATCCTCATCCATTGGATAAAATCCATCACCTGATACTGCAGGTGTATCTGAATAAGTTTTCTGTGCTGAACCGCCATAGTTCCCAGCAGCATCTCCACTTCTCTTGCTATCAGCAAAATAAGTTTCATCTGCTACTACTTCAGTAACATAGTGGCGCTTTCCTTCATTGTCATCCCATGTTCTAGTCTGAATTCTTCCAACAACAGCAACCTGTTGCCCTTTTGTGAAATACTTTCCACAAAACTCAGCAGTCTTGCTCCATGCGACAATATTAATGAAATCAGCCTGTGGCTGACCTTCTTGTGCAAAGCGTCTGTTTACAGCAATTGTAAAACTTGCAACTGCAGTATTATTACCACTAGTGTACCTAAGTTCAGGGTCTTTTGTGAGTCTACCCATTAAAATAACTTTGTTCATATTTCCACCTATTAATCCTTATTTATTATGATATACTTAAGAATTCCTTCAGTGATTTTATACACTCTTTCTAGTTCAGCAGGAAAATCTGGACTTGATGAAAAATTCACAAGCACGTAGTAACCTTCATTCTTGTCTTTAATCTCATAAGCTAACTTTCTCTTACCCCACTCATCAACACTTTCAACTTGAGCAGAAGCCTCAATCATAGCTTTGAACTTTTCAACAAGAGCTTTTGTGTTTTCTTCTCCAACCTCTGGATTGATAATAAAGATAGTTTCATACTTCTTTAACATTACTGGTCACCTCCCCTCGGACTCAACGGCTCTGTCACATGAGTACAGAGCAAGGATGTAAAATATTATATTTAACATAACAATTAAGTATTTTAACATATAAAATCACAATTAACAAGATTTATTTTTAGCATTTTTCATTATTTTTTCAAGGCTATTTATTAGATATTCATTATCTTCTCGTGCTTTTACTGCGATCCTAAAAAATGAGTCATTTAAACCTATGAAATCATCACAGCAACGAATAAGTATTCCTTGCTTCTCTAAAGTTTTCTGTAAATGCTTATTTCCAGACTTAAAAAGTATATAATTTGCTTCTGAATTAAATACCCCTAATCCAAGCAGTCTTAGCTGTTCAATTAAGTACTCCCTGTTTTCTTTAATTATATTTTTAGTTTTACTAACATACTGGTTTTCTTTAAGTGCCGCCACACCACACTTTTGTGCTATTACAGACACACTCCAAGGTTGTCCAATACTATGAATTTTCTCAATAACATTTTTATTGTAGCATATGCCATAGCCTAAACGTATTCCTGCCATTGCATAAATTTTTGTAAATGCCTTAAGAACAATTACATTACTATAGTCTTTAAGTTCATTAACTATACTAAACTTTTGTGAATTGCCAAGAAAATCTACAAAGCACTCATCAACCACTAAAAAGGTATTATTTAATTTGCACCTATCAGCAATTGATAGCACTAATTCCTTTTCTATGGGAATTCCTGTAGGGTTATTGGGATTACACAAAAACATTAAATCAATATCTGGTGATAGCTTATCTAATATTTCTTCATCAATAATAAACCCTTTATCTTCCCTCAAATAATGATATCTTATTGTACTGTTAACTATCTCTGCTGCTTGCTGGTATTCCGTGAAGGTAGGGGCTGGTAAAAGGGTTAACTTAGGTTTTGTTGCTGCTGTAATCCTGTAAATTATATCTGCAGCACCATTTCCACATATAATAGTCTCCCTAGGTACACTTTCATATCTGGATATTTCATCTGTTAATTCTCTGCAAAAAGGGTCCGGATAATTGCTGAAAGCATCTATGTTATCTATAATTGCATTTTTTACTGAAGGAGGCATTCCTAAAGGGTTAACATTTGCAGAGAAATCTATTATTTTTTTATTTTTTGGTATATCTCTCTTACTGTAAATATCTCCGCCATGGGTTAGCTGCTTCATTTCTGACCTCCACATCTTTTGTTATCCTTATTTTGATAATAAGGATCAATATAATAATACATTAATTTTTTTAGTTAATTAAACTATTTAATAATTTCCAAAATATCCTTCAACAGATAGCAATCTTTAAATATTTCCAACAATACAATTTTGTACAAAACCCTATTTAGGAAACAAGAGGCCTTAAAAGTTAAGCTTTCTGCTATATTATAATTATTAACCGAATTCCGCACATTAAAACTACTGCTGAAATTGCAGTAACATACATTAACCTATTTGTTATCAATATATCTTTCACTTCAATTGCTCTGTTGTTGTCACCTATGGTTTGCTTTTTTACCAATTTCCCAAAATAGTAAGCATCACCTGCAAGAAGTACATTCAATGCTCCTGCACATACAGCCTCAGTTTTGGCGCTATTGGGACTAGAATGATTTCTTTTGTCCCTCCTATATATTTTATATGCATTTTTATAATCTAGTCCTGTTAAAAAACTTGCTCCAATCATTATGTATGCTGAGATTATAGCTGGAATAAAATTAAATACGTCATCAAGTTTAGCAACAAATCTTCCGAAATATAGATACTTTTCGTTTTTATAACCAATCATAGAATCAAGCGTATTAACTGCTTTATATAGGAACCCTAGTGGTGCACCTCCTAAAACAAGGAATATTAAAGGAGCAATAACTCCGTCAGAGGTGTTTTCTGCAATAGTCTCAACTGCAGCCTTCGTAATTCCCTCTTCAGTTAGACTCTCAGTGTCTCTCCCAACTATCCAGGATAAATATTTCCTTGCATTAGTAATATCATTATTTTTAAGCTGATAATATACTCTCATACTTTCTGTTCTAAGGCTCTTTGCTGCTAATATTTGATAGCAAAATATAGTATGTATTGCTATTTTTAAAATAGGGCTTACTTTTCCTGCAAAATATAATATCAGTACTGGAACAATAAAGGCAAATGTTATTATAGTTAAAGTAAGAATTACTCCTCCCACTATTTCTCCATTTTTTGATTCTGGAAACATTTTTCTAATAACTTTTTCACCTTTTGCAATTAAAAACCCTATTAATCTCACAGGATGAGGTAGCCATTGCGGGTCACCAAACACTAAGTCCAATATAAAGCCTATAAAAACTGCAATTAAAATCTCCATAAAGCTATTGCTACTCCTCTTCATTGGTAATAAAAATATAGTATGTCAGTATGAAATATATACTGTAACCATAAAATATACACAACTAAGTTTTTTTAATTCTATTCATAAACTAAGCTAATTTGGGCTGAATATTAACCATTTGCGCATGTTATTGCTAAATCAACATAGCATTTTTTATCCTAATCTGTTCAACTAGCTATTATTTTCGCTACTTAAACTAGTAAAATTGAATAAGTCACCAATTCAATCTATTCCTCTATCGATAACCTCATAAATATATTCCATATCCAGTGAAGTTCTCAAAGCCTCTGCAAGCAAATCATATTGCTTATCCTTGTAAGATTTACTGTCAAAAATTGAATTTCTATCATATTTATATCCTTTTTCTTTCATTAACGCATCTGCAATCTCAAAAAGCACCTCGTCACTGTCAAAAATTCCATGAACATAGCTTCCATAGATGTTTCCGCTGCTTGCTCCATCTTCTTTAGTTCTTCCGTTATTTTCAGTCAAAATAGTAAATCCATTTGTAAAATCCGTTTGTCCCATATGTATTTCATAGCCCTCAAAATGCTTTCCGCTAAGGCCCTTGAAGATTCCATCCACCTTTTGAAACTCGCCCGATACTCTGGTTCTAATCTTTTGCTGCGTAAAAACAGTTGTAGCCTTTATTAATCCTAAGCCCTTCATTTCACCGCCAAACTCTACCTCATAAGGGTCTTTCAATTTTTCACACAGCATTTGGTATCCTCCGCATATACCAAAAACCGGTTTCCCCTTAGCAGTATGCTTTAAAATTGAAGCCTCAATACCTGTCTCCCTTAACCACTTCAAATCACCCATTGTATTTTTAGTGCCAGGAATTATTATTAAATCTGGATTGCACAGTTCACCAACGCTAGAAATATACCGTACACTAGCACAATCTATATGTTCTAATGCATTAAAATCTGTAAAATTAGAAATTCTCGGAAGCCTTATTACTGCAATATCTAATAAGCTTTGAGATTTCACCCTTTTAAATCTTTCAGTCAAGCTGTCTTCATCGTCAATATCCACATTAAGGTATGGTACAACACCCACTACAGGAATATTAATTAAATCACGAAGCATATTAAGTCCAGGTTTCAATATGTCCACATCACCTCTGAACTTATTAATAATAGTACCTTTAACATAGTTTTTTTCACTATCATCAAGCAGCATATATGTCCCATATAATGCAGCAAAAACTCCGCCTCTGTCTATGTCTCCTGCAATGAGCACAGGAGCTTTTGCCAGTTTAGCCATTCCCATATTTACTATGTCATCCTGTTTTAGATTTATTTCAGCTGGACTTCCTGCGCCCTCAATAACAATAATATCATTTTCTTGGGAAAGGCTCTCATACGCCTCCATTATCTGAGGTATAAGCTGATTTCTATACTTAAAATAATCTTCTGCATCCATATTTCCTATGGGCTGTCCATTTACTATTACCTGTGAGCCTTTATCGCTTGTTGGCTTTAGTAAAATTGGATTCATTCTTACATCAGGAGCCCTTTTTGCAGCTTCAGCCTGAGTAACCTGTGACCTGCCCATTTCAAGGCCATCATCAGTTATATATGAATTAAGCGCCATATTTTGAGACTTAAATGGAACTACCCTATAGCCATCCTGTGTAAATATCCTGCATAAGCCTGCTGCAATTAAACTCTTCCCTGCATTAGACATTGTGCCTTGAATCATAATTGACTTCGCCATGCTTTTTATCATATTCCCTAATCCCTTTAAACTATTCTATAATTAACCTTAGTTAACTTAAATTTGGGTTGAAAATTATATGCTCATACTTGTTCTATGAACGCAGCTTGGTTTTGAATTTATTCTTTGACTTTTGGAAGCTAAGCCAATAGTAATTTCCTTTTTTACAAGCTTACCTAGCAGCAGTTAAATCCTTCCTCTTTCTATATCTAGAGGGTATAATAAGGGGCTTACCAGTCTCAGGGTTTTGTAATACCTGTACCGACATATTGTATACTTCTAAAATTACTTCTTTGGAAAGTACTTCCTCGGGTCTCCCGTGCCTTACCAGCTTTCCATCATTTATGAGCATAATATAGTCACTATATTGAGAAGCAATATTCAAATCATGCAGTACAGCGATAATTGTAACTCCCCGAGTTTCCACCATGTTACTAAGTGTATCCATAAGTTCAATTTGGTGGTGTATGTCAAGCTGGGATATTGGTTCGTCTAAAAGTATGATTGGTGTATCCTGAGTTAAAGCCCTTGCTACCACAACTCTTTGCCGCTCTCCTCCACTTATCTCATTTAATTTCTTTTCTCTCAAATACCACGTATTTGTTAATTCCATTGATTTCTGGGCATATTCCATATCCTTTTCCCCTTCATTCTGAAATAGTCCCAAATATGGATAACGTCCCATTAACACATAATCCAGCACATTAAAGTCAACATCACTATTTGTATTTTGAGAGACATAGGCTAGTTTTTTTGCAAGTTCTTTTCCCTTCAATTGTTCTATTGAAGTGTTATCTATTAATAAATCTCCGCTTTTGGGCTCAAGACTAGATACTATTGTTCGCAATAATGTGGTTTTTCCTGATCCATTCGGACCAATAATACTGTAGAATTTACCCTTTTCAACTGTAAAGTCCACACCCGCTATTATCTCTCTCCCGCCAAGAGAACATTTCAGATTTTTAGCTTCAATCAGGTTTTTAACTTCAATAGGATATGTTTTTTTATTCATTGCCTAACCTTCTTCTTAGACTTAATTAGTAAATATATAAAATATGGTGCTCCAAATAATGAGGTAACTGCACCAACTGGTAATTCTGTCGGAGGCATTATACTTCTTGCAAGAGTGTCACAAATTACTAAAAACACAGCTCCCCCCACAGCAGAAAAAGGCAGCATAGACCTATGATCAGACCCAGTAATGAGTCTTGCTGCATGTGGTACAACAAGCCCTACAAAACCAATAATTCCGCTAACCGAAACGCATACTGCAATTAAAAGAGAGCAAATTCCAAGTAAAAGCTTCTTAACAGTTTCTACTTTAACACCAAGACTCTTTGCTGTTTCTTCATTAGATGAAATAACATTTAAATCTCTTGCAAATAAACAAAGAATAATCACACCTATAATAGTTATAGGAACAAGGAATGCCGCTTGCTCCCAGCTTGCAGCATTAACACTTCCCATCATCCACATAAAGATGCCCTCTATTTTATCTCTTTTAAAAATCATTAAAATGGTTATGAGGGAGTATTCAAAAAGACCAACTGCAACTCCAGATAATAAAAGATTTGTAGCTGGCAGCCTGCCTCCTACATTTGCAATTGTATAAACAACAACCGTAGTCACTAAAGCACCCACAAATGCTAATAATGATACCATTCCAATTCCCAACAGAATACTTTCAAGACCAAAAACAATAGCAATAGTAGCACCTAGACCAGCACCATTCGATATTCCTAATACGTATGGGTCAGCCATAGGATTTCTGAATAAGCCTTGAAAGCACCCACCTACAATTGAAAGCAGCGCTCCTATTGCTGCCGCCAAAACTATTCTAGGCATTCTTATATTAAGCACAATCATCTCATGAGTACTATTTATTTGTTCTCCGCTAATTAAGATATTTATACCTGGCATTTTGGAAAGTATTATTTTTAATGCACTTAGCATACTTATATCTGCAATTCCTATTGTGCTTGAAATTAGCATTATAAGAACAAGAGCAGCTAATGATATTATTAACAATAACCTGTACTTTAATTTCTTATTAAAATATGACATTGTTTCTCCTATTTAAAAGCTTCAGGATGGATAATCTTTGCCAGTTCAACCAGACCATCTGCCAGCCTTGCTCCTTGTCTAGTTATTAGATTTTCATCTATTTCATAAAGCCTCTTATTTTTCACAGCATCCAAATCCTTGTAGCCGTTTGTTGTCTCCAATCCTTGCTTGTAGCCTCCTACCGAAGGACAAATCATAATATCCGGATTTTTTTCAATTAACCTCTCAAGACTATATTTCCAGTCTGTAACGTCAGCTGCTGCATTTTCTGCTCCTGCCATTTCAAGAAGCTGTCCAATAAAGGTATTACTGCCTGCGGTATAGTCACCTGACTTACCATATCCTATAACATAATAAACAGAAGGTCTATCCTTCCCTTCTATAGCCTTTTTAACGCCTTCTACCTTTTTCTTCATTTCGGCTACTAATCTTTCTGCTTTTTCATTTGAGTTTAGTATATTACCAACCTTAAAAATAGTTTCATACACGCCTTCGAAGCTTTCCTCACCATATAATACTACAGTAGGTATCCTTAACTCTTCTAGCTTGGTCAAGGTATCCTTGCTGAAATGGGTAGATGCTAGTACCAAATCCGGCTTTAGTTCTACTATTTTTTCAATACTGGGCTCCTGTATTGAACCTACAGATTCTATTTTAGATGTCTCAGGAGGATAATCACAATACTCTGTTCTCCCCACTAACATTGACTCAGCTTCAAGTGCAAATATGGTTTCTGTAATGTTAGGTGCAATGGAAATTACTCTTTGTGGCTGTTTGTCAAGGATTAATTCTCTATCATAGGAATCCTTTATGGTCATTGGAAAAATTGTCTTATGCATTGCTGATTCTATTTCTGCTGTTTTAGAGGCTACGCTTGCCTCAATTGTTGAGCCTTCTGAATTAGCCATCGTGGAATTTTGTTCTGTATCCTTTATATTTCCACAGGCTGTAAGACTAAAAATTATAAGTAATACCGTCAATACCTTTAAAATTCTGTTCATTTTAATTCCCCCTGTAAATTAGCACAAACTCTGTAATTCATTACTATCGGCTAAGCCCTAAAAATCAAACCTAAGCTGCGTTAAAAGTATAGTTAGCAAAAGGGAAAAGCTTTATATCTGCAATTGACTTTATCAGCATTAACAACTAGAAACGTATTTTGTGTACCTGTTGTAAAAGTTACACCATTGCATAATCCATCTGGAAATAGCTTTTTGCCCAGGGTATTAAATATAAATATACGTTGTTACTGATATTACAAATCGAAAAAAACTTACTTTCACTTTGCCAACATACTTGCTAGTATACCTGCAAACTTTACAGTGAAGACTAATGCTAATTTACTTATCTGAATTAAAATAGAATGCTAACCATCTCTCTTGATTTCAATGCTAAAAAAGCATTAACTAAAGTTGACGAGTAAACATAATGTCATAGGTTGAACCGTTAATTTAATTTTACAAAAAAATAATACCTTCATAATTTCATAAAGGTATCATTTGCAAAAGAATAATAGCACATACTATTCCATATAATCTTTAAGCAAACTATACACTCCATACACTGTGAAGTCATAGCACTGTATACTTATGTACACAGCAAATATTGGCAGGTCTTCCGACTAAGACATCAACGTCAGTTCTCACCTTCCCAAGCTATTGCTCAGTGGCTTTAAAGAGTCTGTAGCAAAACACTTTTAAACAAGTATATCAGTGTCTAGGTATTTTAGACTAAAGCATATAACATACGTTAAAAGATGTTTTACAACAGCCGCTTTGAGAACCTCCTCCGTCATCACGGCAGCAGGACTGTTTGGGATTTGCACCCGAATTCCCTCTTAGTACTTAATAAACATGCTTAATTTATCAAGCTTATACTGTCTATCAAATAACCAACATTTTAAATATTAAGTTTTATTTCGTTATTATCATATCATATGTATATAAAAAGTCAATTTATGATTTTATGAGAAATGGCTGAAATTCTTTTCATGGTGATATTTTTTTGCTAAAATTAGGATATAAATCCATTTTGCAAATAATTATATAATAAAACTCAATTAAATGTCTATCAAATCAAAATAGGATTACTACTATGATTCACTATTGTTTGTTAACTTTATTTTTAAGTCTATCTACAATGATATTTCCCACTATTTAACACTATTTTTATTTAGAAATAATATTTTATATTACATAGAGAAAGGAATCAGCTTATGAAAAAATTACTTGAACCAATGAGTGCCTTTTATGGTATGAAGGATATGTTAGGTATTGATGACCCTTTTGGTGATTGTATGTGTATGTCTGATTTAGCTACGTTAAATTACTTTGGCCTAAGCAATTTAGAAATTTTATATAATTTACACTTTGCTTATAAGTTTTTAGAAGTCAACAATGTTGGATATTCAGCATTTGGTTTAGATACTTTTATGTTTGAGGATAGAAAAGACATATTAAAAGGCTTAGGAATAACTATTATAGAAAAGCACCCACAGATGGATTGTTTAGTTGAAAGCATACGTGAATCAATAATGAATAACAGACCCATTTTCCTTTTTGTAGATCTTTTCTATCAGAAAGGGAGATATTTTTATTATAACAATCAGCACGGAGCCCATGCTTGTCTTGTATATGGTTTTGATGACGAGAATCAATTAGTATATACTATTGACAATTATGATGGATACAAAACTTACACAGTCACTTATGATATGATAGTCCAGTATTGTAAAGGTATTTTTCAATATTGCAATTTCAGACCAGACTCACTATATTTTCGTGAATACTGCTTCAATGGCACTAATCTTGAATTTAACGAGGAATATAATACTAAAATTCTTATGAAATATTTTAAAAATTCATTAGATACTGCAGATAAGAGAACTGCTGGCTTAAATTCAATTAAAATTCTTAGTGAGAGGCTAGAAGACTTAATGAATTTAAAGTCCTTTGAAGAAAATCTTTCTAGTGTTATATACAAAAGAGGTTCCGAATGTTTTATGATTAAAAATCTCTATCAATATAATGTTTTTGATAAAAATATTCAACTGGAGATAGACAGTAAACTAAACGCAATTTTAGAAAATTGGGCACGTATAAGAAGTATTGCTATTCATTATAACAGGAGCAGCAGAGGGCTCACTGATAAATGTATAAATATTAGAAAAAGATTAGATAGCATTTATCAGGATGAAATAGCATATAGTGACTTACTGTATAGCCAATTTAGACAGTTTTTGAAATAAAATCTCATTTTATCCAAAACAACTATCAGAAAGCCCTCTAATCTCTCTAGCAGCCTCAAAAATATTATCCTCTGCAAAGATAGCTGAAACAACAGCAATCCCATCCACTCCGCTACCCTTTAGCTGCATTATATTCTGCTTTGTAATGCCTCCAATTGCAACAACAGGAATTGAGACTGCTTGACAAATTGCTTTCACCGTCTCAATACAAACAGCATTTGCATCTAATTTTGTGGTAGTGGAAAATACTGCTCCAACTCCAATATAATCTGCACCCATTTTTTCTGCAAGTACAGCTTGCTCTACAGTCTGAGCCGATACTCCAAGAATCTTATCTCCTATCTTGTTCCTTACATCATCTGCCTGCATATCACGCTGTCCAACATGAACTCCATCGGCTCCGCATGCTATTGCAACATCTACATCGTCATTAATGACAAATGGAATCTTATACTTATCTGTTACTTTTTTAATTTCATTAGCCAAAGCTAAATATTCATCAAAAGTAATATCTTTTTCCCTAAGCTGTATAAAGGTTGCCCCTCCTCTAATGCATTCTTCAACCTGCTCTGCCAGTAAATTGTTTCCCAGCCACATTCTATCGGTAACAGCATATAGTCTCATGGACTCTTTACTTAATTTCAATTTTAGCACCTTCCTTTAGCTTCTCTGCAGTCATTTTACTTATTTCATCAATAATGTATGTACGCAAGGTTGAAGAACCTTTATCCTCTTCCATAATACGCTTGTAAGCCAATTCTCCTGCCAATCCCATTGTACAAACAGCTGCAGTCGCAGCAAGCAAAGGTTCCTCCTGATTAGCACCTACAAAAGCAGCTATCATAGCCGACAACATGCAACCTGTACCAGTGACTTTTGACATGGTAGAATGCCCATTTCTTATAATATAAGCCTTTTCACTGTTTGCAACAATATCAATTGCTCCTGTTATAACAATAATTGCTCCTGTCCTTTTGCTTAATCTTTTTGAAAAAGCAACAACCTCATCCAGATTTAATTCCGTAACCGCATCACTGACATTAGCATCAACTCCCTGAGTTGTTCCGCTGCCTTTATCTACTGTCTTAATCTCAGAAATATTTCCACGAATGACGCTGAATTTTATATTTTCCAGCAAATCAAAGGTTGTATTGGTTCTAAAGCTTGATGCTCCTGCTCCAACAGGGTCTAGCACAATTGTATGAGAAAGTTCATTTGCCTTCTTGCCAGCTTTAAGCATAGAGTTAATAGTTCTGCTGTTGAGTGTTCCAATATTGATGTTCAAAGCCGTGCATAAAGAAGTAATTTCTTCAACCTCCTTCACATCATCAGCCATAATGGGCGAAGCCCCGCAAGCCAAAAGTACATTTGCCACATCATTTACAGTTACATAATTGGTAATGCAATGTACCAGTGGGTGTTTATTATTTATATTATCAAAAATTTTTGTAAACATATATATGTTCATGTCTCACAGCTGCACAAAACTACAAAATGACATGAACCTCGCACCTCCCTTGAGATTTAATTTATCTGTTCAATTTTAATACTCACCAAACAACCAAGGTAGTATTCATGTATGTTTATGGGTGTATTTTTTACAATTATTCAGAAAGCTCTAAATTTTTTGCTATCACACTAAATGAACCATGGATGGTGAATGTGGAAAGCAACTAAAGCATTTATGAACTCAAAAGCACATCATTTATGTAAATAGCACCTACATCAGCAAAAAACGCTTGCGTTTTTTGAGACTCGAAAGTGTACCATGTAAGCACCAACTATACTTTTGAGTTAATTCCAAAGGTATGGTCTAGAGGACCACTTCCCTTGCCTAAATTCAAATTTGCTTTTAGGGCACCTGATATATATTTTTTCCCATTGCTAACGCATTCCGCCATATTGTAGCCCATAGCCATATTGCTTGCTATTGCAGAAGATAACGTACAGCCTGTACCATGCGTATTATCATTATCAATTCGTTCCCCATAAAACCATTGATACTTGCCCTTATGATACAGCAAATCATTTGCATCATTTAGCTGATGCCCACCCTTTATCAAAATTGCACCACTGTATTTCTGTGCTATTTTTTCTGCAGCATAAACCATATGTTCCGCTTTTGTTATATGTATTCCACTCAGCACTTCTGCTTCTGGTATATTGGGCGTAATAATATCTGCAACAGGAATAAGCTTTTCTACTAAAGCAGTTACAGCTTCATCAGCCAAAAGCTTACTGCCGCTCGTAGAAATCATAACAGGGTCCAATACAATTTTTTTTGCATTTTCATTAATTAATTTAGCGGCTATGGTTTCTATTAATCCTTTGCTTGAAACCATTCCAATTTTAATAGCATCGGGGTAAATATCACTGAAAATACTGTCTAATTGTTTTTCTAAAAAATCAGCTGGTACTTCCATAATTCCAAATACACCAGTTGTATTTTGAGCTGTAAGTGCCGTTATAGCACTCATTGCATAAAGCTTATGTGCTGTAATTGTTTTGATGTCCGCCTGAATTCCCGCTCCACCACTACAGTCACTGCCTGCTATTGTTAAAACTGTCTTCATATATGGTTTTCTCCCTTATATTGTGGCAAGGCGACTAATTCAATATTTACCTGTATGTTTTAACTATCTCAACTTTCACAAATTCATTTTTATGATCAAGCTTATCAAGGGATTATTGAAAGAATAAGAACTTTAATTAGAATGGTTCATATTTCTATCATTTATTTAAAAGAAATTAATAATAAACAAAAAGTGCCTATCCTAGAGAATAGGCACCACATTATTTCTAAATAAATGCTCCCTACGACAGTATTAACTGACAGGTTCAAAGGGTCAGACAATGTCTTCTCAACTTAATTAGTTCCCCTGCACAAAATTATTTAATTTAATAGCATTATATTCGTACTATGCTATAATGTCAAGCATATTATTGCGTTATGAGTATATAGTTTACTGATGCTTAATTGAAAAAATTATTTCCATCCTAAAATCATAAGCAGCGGAGTTAACTTTACAAATTTGCATAAGTGGAAGAAGCGGAATCTAAGCTTCTTTTTCCAGATAATCAACCAAAAATTCCGAATTTTTTTCAACACAGCCGACACAAGAGAGCCTTCTACCTTGTCTTATTTCTTTACACTTTAAATCTCCAGCATGCTTTAAAAAGTAATTCTCTAATTCAGATAATTGATTCTCTGCTGAGCAGTTCTGTAAAATGTACCTTGCTGCATAATAGGCACCACACATTCCTTCTGGCGCATTACCACCACCAAAACTCCTAAATACATCAATGGTATTTTCCTTTATTTCAAATTGGTTTTTAAATGCACAAAGTACAGCTTGAGCACAATTCATCTTCTGACAGCCTTCTTTACCAAGATAATAATTTTTGGCACTATTTACTGCTGAATTCAAATAATCAACTGAATTATATAACTCAACCTGCCACTTGCCATTTTCATATTTTATAAGGTTTAAACAAGCATTCTTTATAATTGTAGTCCCAGTATCAATTGTATTGTCTGAAACAAATTTTAGTATGGATTTTATCATTGCTCCATGAGAAACAATAATAATCTTTTTCCCCTCATATTCTTTTACTATGTAATCCAATGCTCTTCTGGTTCTTTCAGCCAATTCATTATCGCCTTCTTTACCGGGAATAATACCATCTGAAAAAATCTGTTTCTGCTGCTCAAGTGTCATCCCTGAACCTTTTCCAAAATCTCTTTCTATAAAATCGTCTATGGTGGTTATTTCATTTATTCCAACACTTTCACCAATAATTTTTGCAGTATTTAATGCCCTTTTAAGAGGACTTGACACTATAGCATCCCATTGAAATTTTTTTAGATGCTTTGCTACTAAATATGCTTGCTCTTCTCCATTTTTGTTTAATTCAATATCTTCTCTTCCTTGAATCATTTTTTTTGTATTCCAATCAGTTTCACCATGACGTACTATACAAATTTCTGTAACCATTGCTAAAATCAATATTCCATACTAGGTACAAACTTAAATAATGTACCATCTGGACTATGAACCTCCCCTTATATAATCAATACCGTAAAATTATAACGTATATTAGTCAGCTGTTTCTAGACCCAAAATTTCTATTATTAACTTAAAAAGTTCATAATCTTGTAATTTCATCAGAGCATCTAAAACCAGTCCTAATTAATCATTCTTTTTTGCAAAAATAAAGTAGCCGATTGGTCCAAATATATTTATAAATAGAATGATGAGCACCCATATAAACTTCTTTCCTAATCTTAATCTTTGAATATCACACTTATATAAATCTACTAATGCAAATATCTTTAGAATAATTTCTACTACTAAATAAGGTATTACTAATTTAATGTCAAAAGGCATAGTTTTCCCTCCAATACATTGTATTTCCAAATATGTAAACATATATGTCTAAATCTATGATAGTATATTACCAAATTGATATAAATAAATCTACTCATTCATAAAAATAATAAAACTCAATATTGATTATTATGATTACATCTCTTGATTTCTAAATGATAGTATACTTAATGCTATAAATACAACAATTAATAATATAGAACAATAAACAGGTGCCAAATTATTTATAGCATACCAACCTTTTCTTACTAATAAAATCTGATTGCCCTTAAGAGTTGCTGGTGTATAATAACCAATTATTTTTTCAATGTAACCAGTAAGGTTAATTATTGTGAAACCAAGAAATGAACATATCCCTGCTACTGTCAAATTTGATGCTATCGTACTAAAAAAAGTAGTCATTGTTATAAACACCATAATATATAGAAAATAATAAGCAACTGCTATTATAAAGCCCGAGAAATTAAACCGATGAAATAAAACTATAGTATAATAAATAAATGCTGCAGACCCCAATGTTAAGGATATGAGAATTAAAAAACTTTGAGATAATAATTTACTAAAAATGTATCCACTCTTAGAAACAGGTTTTGTTGTTAAAAGCATTAAAACGCCATTCATTTTTTCTTCTACAACAATATTCATTGTAGTAAAAATAAGAATAACTACTTGAATTTGATTTAGATTTTTGAAAAATTGATCATATGCATCAAATACAGTAGGTTTTGGTATTACTATGTGCGCAGTACCAGATATACTTTTTATAAGTTCAGGAGCTGCTAATGCAGAAATAGGACTCAATATACCAAATATTATAAATAATAAAGGCATAACAATAATTTTTCGAGTTTTCACCATCTCTTTAAATTCTTTAGCTATTAATACCCTTTGGTTCATTCTTTTTCAGCACCTCCATAAAGATATCTTCTAGTGACGGTTCAACTCGTTTAAATTCCAATAATCCCCAATTGTTATTACTAATAACTTGTGGTATTATCCTTTCAATTTCTTCACCATTTTTGGATAAAAACTCAATCCCACCATCAATACTATCTTTAATATCTAAAAAATATTCATAATTACTTAAACATTTTATTATCTCATCATTTCTAGCTGACGTTTTTAGATTATACTTTAAATGAAAATATTCCTTTTTTAAATTTGTAATTGAATCTTCAACCAGAAGATTCCCCTTATCTAATACGCAAACTTTATCACATACACTTTCAACATCATTTAAAATATGTGTTGAAAAAAAGACAGTTGTCTCACCAGAAAGTTTTTTAATTATATCAAGAATCTCTTTTCTGCCAATAGGGTCTAATGCTGAAGTTGGTTCATCTAATAGAACAACTTTAGGATTATGAATAAGGGTCTGTGCGATACCAAGTCTTTGCTTCATTCCTCTCGAATAGCTTCCAATAGGCTTTGAACTATCCTCTAATCCTACTATGTCAAGTAGTTTTTTAGTTCTTTCCCTAATGACTGATTTCTTTAAATTAAAAATGTTACCACAAAAATATAAGTATTCTTTTGCTGTCATCCATTTATAAAATGAAGGAACATCAGGTACAAAACCAATATCATACTTGTATTTTGTATCATTGAAACATATCTTATTTGATGCAATATATATTTCGCCTGAAGTAGGTTTTGCAAGACCTAATAGCATTCTGATCGTCGTAGTTTTTCCAGCACCATTAGGACCTAAAAAGCCGTACACAGAACCATATGGGACATTTAAATTTAAGTTGTTTACTACTGTAGTATTCTTATATACTTTTTTAAGGTTTATAGTCCTAATTGCAAGCATATTAATATCCTTTCTAACAAGCCTAAAACCATAATCTACTCTGTAGGAATTTTTACATCAACGTTATAATTAGGCAATAACAATTTATCAGGATCATCATATTTGATTTTTATAGGTATAACTGTTTCGCCGTCCTTTTTGCCTCCCATAACAGAAACCTCAATTATTGTGCCTTTAAGGACTTTATTCTTCGCTGAAATTGGAATAATCTCTACTTCAGTTCCTTTAACAATTCCTTCTATTTGGTCTTCTGGAACATCTGCCTCTATGTATAAATTTTCAAGACTAATTATGTTCAATATTTTCTGATTTTTGTTAACATATGTGCCCTCATCAACATATATATCATTTATAATTCCTTGGTTTAATCCTGATGTAATTTCATTATTCCTAATTTTGGAGTTATTTATTTTCTCTTGAAGTCTTTTAATATCCTCTTCTAATATGCTTATTTTTTGGTTTTGTATCTCTATTTGGATACTTTCTGATGCCTGATTGGGTTTATCTAATGTAATTAGTTGTTGGTTAAGTGCAAGGATTGACTCATTAATCTGATATTGTGTGTTTAACTTATATGCTTCTAATTCATTCTCAATGTCATTTATTTTTTTTTCATTTTCTTCAACTACAATAGCAGATTTGTCCAACTCACTTTTAGAAATAGCTCCCTCATTATAAAGTCTTTGATTTAACTCCATATCTTTTTTTGAGTTTAAATAATCTTTATTTGCTTTCTCTAAATCACTTTTATATTTCCTTATTTCCGGGGTATTATTTGTTTGAATTAATTTTAGCTGCTTCTTTAAGTTTTCTATCCTTTCCATTAAATTAGACTTCTCATTATTAGAAATAGATTGATTACTTTTCCCATATGTTTCATTATACCTAATTTTTTCCAATTCAAGTTTCTCTAGCTTTAATTGACTTTCTTTCTCTGCTATTTGATTCTCAATATCTTCCATACTAATTTGAACCAGAGGATCGTTTTTGTTTACTTTTTGTCCCTTCTTTACAAGAACTTTTTCAATTACTACAGGGATATCAGCTATTATATCATTCGAAATCTCTGCTTTTACTTCACCTGATATAAGGTTAAAATCATTTATATTACATGAACTTGTAAAAAGCAAAACAAAACAAAGAAAAATAGAATATATTAATCGTTTCATAATAGGTATCCTTTCAAAAGCTTCTTGCATATATATAATATCTATTCTGCTAAGCAAAACAATCCTTTTTGTCCAAGTTGCTGAATAGCATAAACTAATTCAGTTTCAATTTGCAAAGCCATATCAGCATCTTCAGTATATAATAATACTACTTCTGAAACAATATCTTTTACAGTTTTTGTGTTATTATTTTGGATTCTTACAATAACTTCAAATAATGACTCCGTTATTTCATACGTACTAATCTTGTCATTTTCATTTAAAAACAATAGCCAATTGTCTCTTTCATCAAATTCTATAAATTCCTTATTTTGAATCAAATGGTTAGTGGTCTTATAAACATCATATTTCAAGTCAACAACAGAAGCTTTTGGAACAAGTTTTATCTTACAATCATTTATATCAGTATAATCACTTTGATTCCATATCAAATAATCACCTTTTTTCTCTAATATCACATTTAAGTATTGAGTATAGCTTATAATATCTATTATGACGGGATTAATATCATTTCTTTTTTCAAGAACCTTTTTAGAATAACTTTTCAATTTCTCTAGGAGCACAAATTGATCTGTTACTTTAGAAGCCTCGTCTTTATCGTAAAGATTAACTTCCTCGTAGAAAGCATCCAAATAATTTATGAAATCATTAACACTTGGAAATGCTTTTATCAATAGTTTTATTTGATACTTAAAAATTCTTTTAATTCCAGAATCATAGAAAATAGTTTTCTCGAATTTTTCTTGGAAACTTTCTGGAACTGTATTGATGGAATGAACAAGAATGTTACTGTTTTTATATTGTCTTCCCTTTTCAATATGCTCCTTCAAATTTGAGACCTTAAGAGTTACATTATATTTTTCAGGTTCCCTATATAACGGTGATGCAGGGTCCGTGGATATTTTTATATAAATTGCCTCAATATAGTGAGCATATTCACTGTTTATCTTCCAGAATGCTTCTCTATCTGCTTTTAAATCATCTATTGTTTCACCAGGAATAAAATAACAGAAATATACATGTATATAAACTTTTTCATCATATAACATGTCCAAAGTATCATATAATTCTTTATTTGAGTAATAAAAAGCATCTTTTGTTATTTTTCTTACGTTCTCAGATATTGTTTCAGGTGATATGTCAAACAAAAGATTCTTAGTTACCTTTTTGAATTCATGCACTATTTCCCTAGTCGGTAGCCTCCAGAATCCAAATGAAAAATCTACATCAAGATTTTCTTCACGTATTGCTTCTAAGTATTCAAAATATTTAGGAGCATTTGGAAGAGGATCAAAACAAACGTACATGTTCTTATACCCATGTGCCATCGCTTGCTTTACAGTTTTTACTATTTGCTCTTTTTTTAAAAACATACATTTTGAACGCCTGTTCAATATATTTTGTGCATCCCTTCCTCCACCACATATTGAGCAATTAATGGGGCACCCCTTTCCAGTTAATAAGTAAAATGTGCTACTTAAAGGTATATCTGTTGGAATAAAGTCCGCTACAAGGCTACTTTTTTCAAAGTAATAGTTTTTTCCATAATCGTAGTTATATAAATATTTGCTGTAATTAGCATATTCTATATTTTCAAGATCCTCAGGCGTACTAATATAAGAAATTTCATTTTTAATAATATCATTATTTGAACGCCAAATAAGATTGGGTACACTGCTAAGATTATTATTCTTATTTTTTAAACTATCGGCTAATTCTAGCAACGGTTTCTCCCCATCGCCTCTTATAACCGCATCTATCCAAGGATAGTTTTCCATAATTTCTTCTGCAAAATAGCTAGCTGAGTATCCACCTAAAAAAGTAAATACATATGGATTAATTTTCTTAATATCTTTAAGTATATCAATAGACTCTTCTACCATGGGGAACCAATGAGCTGAAGCACCAGCAAGCATTAAGTCCTTATGAATATAATCTTTTACGTCAAAATTTTTATTTAATTCATTCTCAATTCCTGTATGTACTATTTTAGTTTCATAACCATTCTTGGTCATCAAATCTGCCAATCCCCACAAACCCATTGTTATGATTGGAGTTATATTATTATACTTACAACAATGAAAAAGCAAACAACTTGTATCATTTATCATAATTATTACCCATTTCCTTTCTACACTTTATGTAATTAATCATTAAGCTCATTATTTTTAATAAAATCAAACTCATAATAATTAATAAACTCTGAAAGTCATTTAGTTATATAAACACCAAAACTTTATTTAATAGCTAAAATTTATATTTCAATTTTCATATAGAAATTTTCAGCCTTATTTCTTAAAAATTTTCCAACTACAAATGAAGAAACTAATGATATTACAGTCAAAGATACTAATATAATAGAATGTCTTATATTTAAAAAAACTCCGATAAATCCCATACCTATAAATACACCAACTACCACGAAGACCCACAGCATATTCAAGGCAACATTCGTATTAGAATTCAAAGCCTGTCGTGGATGATTCCATGTAAGGTTTGGCTTAACCATATCAAAAAATAAAGTACCTGTTTCTATAAGAATAATTAAACTCAATGCAGAAATCAAAACAAGTAATGGATGTTTCATATTCAGTCCAAGTAATAATAGTCCTGCAAAGGAAATCACACATGACCCTAATGCAAATAATGTACTAAACAACAATTTAACAAAATACTGTGTTGAATATGGTATTGGTATAACCTTTGAAATATAAAAATTTTTACCTTCTCTAGATATACCTGTAGGGCCAATTGTACTCATTGTTGATAGAAAAACGAACATAATTACAAGAACTAAATCTAGATATTTAAAATCTTGAATAAGTAAAAATACTTGTTCAAATTGAGGAATAATAGAATGTGAAAAAACTGTAAACAGACTAAATATCAATATTAATAATGGTCCTATAAAAAGTTCTGTCAATCCTTCTGCAATAAAGAAGAATTCATTATTCAAAATCCACCATTCACGTTGAAACAATCGTCCCGTTTTACCACCTATGCTAAAGGTTTTTAAGCGTTTTACTCTTTCAGGGATCATCAAGAGTTTTTCCCCAAATGAACTATATGTACTAGCAGCAATACAAACAAAAATGCTTGAAAAAATAATATTTAACAAAATAAGCAGTATAAATGAAAGGACTCCATTTAATGTGTTCATTTCAAGAATGGTTGATACTGCAAAGCCAATAGGCTTAAAAAACAATACTATGCTGTTTGAAAAATCCATCCATTTTTTAAGTATAACATTTATGGAATCTATCTCGAAATTTGCTAGTATTGGGTATATAATAGAATTTAGCAATAATGATAGAACTATTACACCAGCAAAAAATAGAAGATTAGACCCAAAAACAATCAACCCTCTATTTTTAATCATTACATCACCTTTCACAATAAGCCATGCTAATATTCCAACTAATGACACCAAAAATATAGGATAAATTAATAATATACAAAGTGCCCATAAGCATTGAAGTATTGATAACGAACCATACAAACAAGCTACAATAAAACCAGGAATAGCTATAATCAAATTTATAGGGACTATGTATAAATATGATACACATACTTTTGTAAATATTATTTTTTCTTTTTTAACAGGCATGCATGATAGTAACTGATAATCCTTACTATAAAAAACATTAGAAACAGCTATAGGGAATGTAAATATTACACTCATAGCGCTACATAAAATAAAAACACTTTGAATAATACATTTTGTTCCAAATAAATCATTAAGAAGTTCATATGCAAAAAACTCTTCTACTAAAATGCTACTTCCAAATAAAATTGCTATTATAGCAAGAAACACGTTAAGCATCCTGCCTCTACTGAAATTATTACTTCTAGTTCTAAAAGTAGCTTTTATTAATACTATTAGCATTTCAAAAAATTTCATTTTTCTGTCAACTCCATAAATAGATTTTCAAGATCACTTTTCTCTCTAATCTTGGAAGTTTCAATTACAATTTTAAGATCTCCATTATTGATTATGGCAACTCTATCACATATCTTTTCAGCAACCTCAAGTATATGTGTAGAGAAAAAAACTGTATTACCTTGTTTAGCATACTCCTTCATCATTTCTTTAAATATAATAGAAGCCTTTGGATCAAGCCCTCTCATTGGTTCATCAAGAATAAGTACCTTAGGTCTATATAAAAGAGCAGCCATTGTTGCAATTTTTTGCTTCATACCATGTGAATATGTTCCAATTGCATTATTTAACACTTCGCTCATCTCAAATTGGTTTGCTAGTTCTGCAATTCTTTTATTTGATTCGCCTTTTGGAACATTATATACTGTGCTAATAAAATTCAACCATTCTTGTCCTGAAATTTTTGGATAAATAGTAACCTCATCTGGTACATATCCAAAAGATGCTTTGGCTTTATATGGATCCTTTTTCATATCAAATCCATTTATAATTACATTTCCTTGGTCAGGACTTATTATACCCGTCAGAATTTTTATTGTTGTAGTTTTCCCAGCTCCGTTAGGCCCTAGAAATCCAAATATCTCTCCACTTTTCACTTCCATTGAAAGGCAATCAACTGCAAGCTTATCCTTTTTATAGCTTTTTGATATTTTGTCAATTTGAATCATTATCTAACCTCCATAGCAAAATCGTTAGTATGTTAGTGTACATAAAGACTTAACAGACAACTCTATTGTAAATCCTAATTTATTTTTTATTAGTCCCTTTCACTAACATATTAAACCCTGCAGTAAACATTCCTCCATCTCTTAAAAAATCTGGATTATTTATTATTGCTTCTGACAGTTTAATCTGTGTATTTATATATGAATCAATTTCAGTTTCAGATAAATTCTTTAAAACAGGATGGGATTTAAACGACTGAGCAAGCATAGCCTTTTGTGAAATTACTTGCTGCGACTGTCTTTTCATCATCTCAATAGTTTCTTCAGTAAAATCAAGTGAGCAGCTGTAATTACCATGAAGTTTAATTTTCATTTCAGAAACATCGTTATCTTTAAATCTTTTAGGTAACGATGTTGCTATAGTTCTATCAATTCCCATACTTCTTGGAATATCAACTATCATTTTTTTATAGATTTTTGCCATTATATCTAATTCATCAGGGTTCAATAAAGGCATATAACAGTTTAGCATATCAATTTGATAGATAGGTTCAATACAACATACTGTAGCTCCAAGTTTTGCAACTCTAAACATTTCGCTTAATACCTTATCTGGTTTTTGGCAATCTACAAGAACATAATGACAAAATACAAGGTCGAAGCTGTTATCTTCAAATTCTAATTCATGTATGTTACCTTTCTGGTATTGGATTTTATCTAATTTTAAATCAACCAATCGCTTTTTTGCTATTCCTAATGATTGTTCATTCAAATCAACACCAATTACATTTTCAGCTTTAAGATGTTTTGCTAAAATCTCTGTCATAAAGCCTGTACCACAACCCACATCAAGAACTTTAGGATAAACTTTTGTAGTATCTATAAAATCAAGAAATTCGTTAAGTGAATCTTCCTTCCAATAAAAGCTTCTACTCTGTTCTAAGCTACTTCCTGTAGCAAACATAGTTCCCACCCTTTCAATAAAATATTAGTAACACCGATATTACATCTTAATATTTCTAATTATCTATAAGCTTAATACCCATACTCTCATAAAGGAATATAAGTTCTTCCACTCTATTAAATGATTCTTCTGTTAGTTTAGGATGAGTTTTAAAAAAATTCTCTTTATTACCATTTGGATCTCTAGGAGGTAAAAACCAATTCGGCAAATCAAAGAATTCCTCATTCAAATTTATACCATACTCGGAACGCTTGAACCATAATTCGGACGGTATTAAACTATACCAGCTAATACTACATTGTACGCTATACTCTTCAACAATTTTTGCTGCAAAACGTACTGTCTTAATACACTCCTCTTCACCTTCCCATGGAAGACCTATCATAAAAGAACACCATAAACAATGTGAACTATTAAAAGCTTTAAACTTTGATAAAATCTTCTCTATCTTTTCAGTTGTAAGCCCTTTTCTAAGCCTTTTCAGTCCCTCATTATAACCAGATTCTATTCCTACAAGAAATCTATGTATTTGGTTTACTGGAATACTTTCAATTATCTCTTTTGATTGCAAGTCAGTAATTCGCCCTTCCAGTACAAATTTTGTATTAGGACATGAAATCTTTACTTGATTAAAAAATTCGACTGTACGATTATGGTTAGCAGAAAAACAATCATCTGTTATAAATACATAATCATAATTGAAACGTTTATCTGATAATTTAATTGTTTCACATAAACGCATGATACTTTCATTTGCAGTAAAAGCCCTCCAACTCTTATGATGTAAAATACCACAAAAAGTACAGTTATATAAGCAGCCTCTTGAACTCTCAAATGGTGGTGCAGAATACTTGCCAGAAGGTACTTCATTAAATACTGGTAAAGGTAAAAGTCGATATTTTTCTTCTTCAAGCATATTACTACTAAGGTTACGTATTATTTTCCCATTGATATCTTTATAAGTAATTCCCTTTATATCTGAAATAGATTCAGTACCATTGTTTAAAGCATTTAATAAATCAATTAATGTCTCTTCACCTTCGCCACGAATTATATATGTTGCTGGAGTTGTTTTTAAAATATACTCATCAAAAAATGTTGGATGTATTCCTCCAAGAATAATTGTCAGATTAGGTTTCATTCTATGTATTTCTTCAATAAATATTTTTGAACTTCCCCAATTAAATGTATTTGACGAAATAGCAACTACATCTATTTCATCCAAAAAATCTGCTGGTAGCTTATTGGTTTGCATAAACTTGTTTTCAAAATAACAGGAGGGGTCAACAATCTTACGATTAAAACCATGCTTATCAAGTAATGCTGCCAACAGATAAATTGAAGCAGGAGGTAATACATCCATTCCTCTTGTGTGCTTTGAACTAATTACTGGTAAAAAAGTCAATAATACATTCATAATGAATTCTCACCTTTAGACATAAAATTGTTATTAATTCCCATATTATTAACATTTTTGAAGTTCTTAAATAAGTTCTTTGTCTGAGGATTTTGCCAATAAACACTCAAATTATTATTCCAAATGTCCTCTAGAGAACTTGATAAAATGTTGCCACCGCTAAATCTCACCAGTTTGTTAACATAGACTTCACCATTTTCAGCTATATAAACCTGATAATTAAATTGCCTGTCCTCAAGTAAAGCTTTTATTTCAGCAGATTCTTCACTTATTCTAATATTAATCTTATCTTTATATTGTTGTTTTAACCTTGCCAATTCCAGCATCAATTCTTCCATCTGAGGTCTGTCCAAAGTTAAATCTGTATCTGTTTCTTTATTAGTATCTATGTACTCTTGTATTGTAAAATAAGCAATATTATCAAATGTACTGCATAATTTAATTATTTCCTTCAATTCACAATAATTTTTTTTTGTTAATAAAAAAAATATTTCTATTTTATTATTTTTTAGAAGCTTTATACAATTTATGGTGTTCTCAAAAGAGCCATCACCCATTTTCAAGTCATGGCTTACTTTATTTCCTCCTGCAAAAGTAAATGATACTATATCACACATTTTGGCAATATTATCAGCCACAGTATTACTTATTAAACCTGTATTTGGACATAGCTGAACATAAATACCATTACTATAAAGATTATGTAATATTTCTATCATCTCTTCATTAATAGATATCTGCTCTCCAATGATTAAGACTACTTGCAACGGAGTCCATTCTATTATTTTCTTTAGAATAGAACTTCTTTTCTGCTTTTCAAAATCAGTTATATTATTCACATCAATAGAATTACAATTTACAAAATTATTTGAATTATCAGCCACTTCCCATATAATTTTAGCTGGAGATTTTAGTGTAAACATTTCATACCTGTTCCTCTCTTGAACTAATTTCTTTCTCATCATCTAACATCATAATTACTCCCGACTTAATCATAAAGTCTAGAAATGAATACACATCTTCCCGTACAAGTTCAACACTAGGTGCAGAATATACTTCAACTATTTTATCAATTATGTCTTTTATTGTATTGGTTCCATCACTCATATGAAATATCATGGCAGCAATAGGATTAAAAACACATATTGAACCGCTTGCAGGATTTAAAAAGGTAATATGTTCTCCCTCTGGTCCGTCCCAACGCCAGCGAATGTTTTTTTTCTTTGGATATAGATCTTGATTCATATTCACTTACCATCCCTAATAAAAATTTTACCATCTATGGCATCTTTGATTACTTCATTCTCACACATAACATAATTATTAAGCAAGTTTAAGACTGTTTGGTTATGCCAGCCTTCTTTCATACTTTCCCAAATATCCTTAAATTTATCTTCTTTTAAGTCTCCGAAGAAAATATCAAGGTAAGGCGAAATACCCATATAACCCTCAGCTGTAATTCTAGCCATTACAGACATCCCAAAATCCTTCCCGAAATTAACATGCGTTGTGGGATCTCCGTAAACTATTTCTGTTTTGCCACCTTTATATTCTTCCATATACTGCTTTAGTCTAATATATGCTTTATCACTAGCTACAAAATCAGAATTACTTTTTACTTTGCCTGATATAGTAAGCTTTTGAGTTCGTAAAGTTGCTACTCCAATATCCTCACAAAGCTTATATACTGCAGGAAAATCATCTACATTATCCTTGGTCACAGCAAAAGACACATTAACTTGTGTTCCTAGTGATACAAAATGTTTAATTGCATTGATAGCATCATTAAAAGAATTGGTCCTTCTTCTGATGCTGTCATGAATTTCAGCACTTGAGCCATCAAGGCTTACCTGGACTGTATTGGCGTAATATGCGATATGCCTTGCTCTTTTTGGATCAATGTTCCATCCACTTAATACAGTCCCCACTTGGATTCCTGAAGTAGCTAAATACTCTAGAAGATGAAAATACTCAGGACGCATTGTAGGTTCACCGCCGCTTAAACAAATATTAAATATTTTTGCTTCAATTATTTGATCTGCTACATCAAATAATTGCTTTGAGGTTAACTCCTCCACTTTTTTAGGTGAGCCATTATAGCAATAAACACAATTTTGCGGACACTTTCCAGTTAATTCCCAAAGGACAAAAATAGGCGATGACAATGACTTAGGTGCCATACCATTTTTAATGGCTTCTGAAAATTCCTTTGACCAATTATCAATTGAATCCTGAAAATCTAGTGATTGCTTTTTTATACCAGAAAAAACCTGCACAACACTTGACAAATATGCTGCACCTCCTCATTTAGGTTTTACTATCTGAACATCTAAACTTTTAGCCTTATAGTTCATATTTTTTGCTGCAAGTTCTATGTCCTTTATATTTCGTACACTACTTAGAGTTGAAATAAGTTCAGGATGTCTCCATCCAACATTGTATCCATTCCTCCATATATTCATGAAACCATTGCTATTTCTTATGTTTCCAAATGTATAATGTAAATAGGCACTAATCTTTAATGTTCCATCATACTTTATTATGCCACCAATGTTTCTGCCTGTTTTAATGCCATAAATAATATGTGTAGACTGATCAATAAGGTTAACTTGAATTTTAGGTTTATCAACATTATTTATTATCTCGGTAAAAATTACATTTCGTATGTCTTTAACTTTAGCTGCTAGCAATTCTAATTGCTCTTTAGACAGACCTAAATCGTTACGTTCGTTACCTCTTCCAATCAATACAACTGGTTGAAAACGAATTTGACTTATCCCATTATCCCTACAAAATTCAACCATTTCATCTATGTAATCTATGTTTTTCTGTGTTATAACGGATTCTACTGAGATATAAGCCATTCCAGCTTCTCTCAAAAGATGTATAGCATTTAGTGCTTCTTTAAAAGCTCCCTTTCGACCTCTTAGTTCATCATGAATTTCTTCCCGAGGTGCATCAAGAGAAAATACTACTCCTACCATATTTTTTTCCGACAATACTTTTGCTATTTCTTTAGTCATGCCCCAGCCTGATGTTACTATATTTACTGCAACTCCATTATCTGAAAACATGTTTACTAAAGTTAATAAATCCTGAGAAAGAAGAGGCTCTCCTCCTGATAGATTTATTCCCCAAATTTTTGCATCAATTAGTTCTTGTGCTAAAGAAATCTTTTCTTCACTAGTTAGTTCATCCCCATTCTCATTAGGAAAATCACCTGAGCAAAAACTACATCTAAGTGGGCAATTACTTGTAATTTCCCAAATTAAAAATGTCGGTGCAATAAAATATTCCATAAACAAGCCCATTTCCTCCAGCCTTCCAAGCTGATCCATGGATTGTTCAAAGTCTATGAAGTATTCTGAAGTATTAGTTGAGTACATATCTGGAAGCACTTCATTTTTGTCTATATGAGAAATTGATTCCCTTTCATAATCAAATAAAGGCAAAGTGTTTTCCTCCTTAAGCCTGATATTTTTTAAGAAAGTTTTTTCTACATTCTGGATCTGGTCCTGAGCCTACTTTCCCATACTTGTGGAATGTACGTACATGACATCCGCCCATACAATTTTTATATTCGCAGGTGCTACAGCCAGGTATATTTGGTTGTCTAACGGCCTTAAATACGTCGCCTTCCATCCATATCTTTTTGAAGTCTTCTTCAAGACAATTACCTGGTGTTATTTTAATCTGTTTTCCTGCACCTGGACATAGTATGACATTCCCATCTGGTCCAATTGAACAATGATATTTTCCTGCCCCACACATAGGCATTATTTTATTTGGATCAATAAAGTCTACAACAGGATTATCTCTGTTATCTGTTAAAAAATCTGTAGGTGCGACATATGCAAATTCATTATTAAATTTTTCCTTAGTCCACTCAGACACCTCTGCATAGAACTTTTGCATTTTCACATGATCTTCCAGAGAAATTTCTAAGTCTGACGCATTTGAATATCCTCTTCCACCTGGTTCTAAAGGTACTGCACATAATTCCCTAACCCCTATATCCCAAGCTTTCTGAATTATTTCCTTTTTGGTATATGTCTTATTTAAAGTTAAATTCTATTATTCTATACTTAAGTGTCATAATAATCGACATCTACACAAGAAAGTATTAATCTTTCTACAATGTCAGATAAAAAAATGTCATATAAAAATTAGTAGGTTAAAAAAGAGGGTCTTGTTTTGAGAGAAACTCTCGTCAGAATAGAAAAGTAAAGGTTTTCATCAAGTACTGCATGAACATGAAAAGACAGTTCAAAGTAGGAGTTATATTTGGATGTATTGAACAAGTGGTAAAGAAAATATTATGATAAGTCAATTTTTATTTTTGTAATTTTTCACTTCGTTAATACAATTGTTGCAACCTGAAGAACAAGAGCTACATCCTCCACAACAACCTCTCTTGCCCTTCTTTTTTGCCCTCACCATAAAACATACTGCTGCTATAATCCATACTACAACTATTGATATAACTATATAGTCTAAAGCATTCATATATGTTCATCCTCTCACTAGATAATACTGTTACAGGCATTTCCTACACTCCACCTATGCAACTGCTTAAAATGTAATTTCATATTATAAAAATTTCACATATTAAATTTAGGCTAGTACCAATCTGCATAGTTGATAAATAATAAATGCCGTCACCCATGCAATTCCACATTGAGCTATTACAATAGCAACAGTCTTAATACCTGAATCCAATTCTCTTTTTATTGCAGCAATCGCCGCAACGCAAGGTGTATATAGCAAAGTAAATGCAAGAAAGCTTAATGCTGTCAATGGTGTAAAAATAGAACCTAAGGCCGTACTTAAGTTAGCAGCTGTCGTACCTGTCAAAACACCCATTGTGCTAACAACAGCCTCCTTCGCAGTAAATCCTGTAATTAGCGCAGTAGCTACTCTCCAGTCCTCAAACCCCAAGGGCCTAAAAATAGGCGCAATAAATTTGCCAATAACTGCCAGCAAACTGTCAGCACTATCTATAACCACATTCAGTCTGCTGTCAAAGGTCTGCAAAAACCATATTACCACAGATGCTATAAATATTACAGTAAATGCCTTTACTAAAAAGTCTCTAGCTTTATCCCACATCAAAATAACTACACTTTTGAAGGACGGAAATCTATAATTAGGAAGTTCCATAACAAAAGGAACAGGATTACCACGAAGAATAGTCCTATTAGAAACAAGTGCTGCTGCAATGCCTATTAGTATCCCTGTTACATAAAGCCCTATCATTACTATTGCCTGGTATTTTGAAAAAAATGCAGCTGTAAATACTGCATAGATTGGAATCTTTGCAGAACAGCTCATGAAAGGCGTAAGCAATATTGTCATCTTTCTATCTCGTTCCGAAGATAAAGTGCGTGTAGCCATTACAGCCGGAACAGTACATCCAAAACCTATTAGCATTGGAACGATACTTCTTCCTGACAGACCAATTTTTCGCATCAGCTTGTCCATCACATAAGCCACACGCGCCATGTAGCCTGTATCCTCAAGTATTGACAGAAAGAAAAACAATGTCACAATAATAGGTAAAAAGCTCAGTACACTTCCAACACCGGCAAACACACCATCTATTGCGAGGCTATGTACTACAGGGTTTAGTCCATAAATGTTTAATCCTATATCAATTAAATCAGTCAATGCAGTAATTCCTAAAGCTAAAAGGTCGCTTAAGTAAGATCCTATTACACTAAACGTAAGCCAGAAAATTGCAAACATTATCCCTAAAAATATTGGAATAGCAAAATACTTATTAGTCAATATATTATCTATTTTTACACTTCGCTGATGTTCCTTGCTTTCTTTACTCTTAACCACAGACCTTGCACATATCTTTTCAATAAAAGTATACCTCATATCTGCAAGAGCAGCATTTCTATCCATTCCGTAATTTGTTTCCATCTCAACTACATTGTGCTCTATCATATCTAGTTCATTCTGATTGAGCTGCAATCTTGATGTAATATCTTCATCACCTTCAATAACTTTAGTTGCCGCAAACCTGAATGACATACCGCATCTTTCGGCATGATCCTCTATAATATGAGATATTGAATGTATGCATCTGTGTATAGGGCCAGCCTCGCAAAAGTCTACTTTTTTAGGATACACCTTATTTTTTGCGGTACTTAATATCTTGTCAATAAGGTCAGCTATACCTTCATTTTTTGATGCACTAATGGGAACAACTGGAATACCTAAGTCTAAAGACAATTGGGCTATATTAATTGTTCCTCCGTTCCCCCTCACCTCATCCATCATATTTAGAGCAAGTACCATTGGTATATTCATTTCAATAAGTTGTAGCGTAAGGTAAAGATTTCGTTCAATATTTGTAGCATCAACAATGTTTATGATTCCGTCAGGTTTATTTTCAAAAAGGAAATTCCTAGTTACAATTTCCTCATTTGTATATGGGCGAATTGAATATATACCAGGTAAGTCTACCACTGAACAATTTTTTTCAGTGCGAATTTCACCTACCTTTTGGTCTACAGTTACACCAGGAAAATTCCCCACATGCTGATTTGAACCGGTTAACTGATTAAATAGCGTTGTTTTACCACAATTCTGATTCCCAACAAGAGCAAATATCATATAGCTTCCTCCTCTAGTGGTTCAACTTCTATTTTTTCAGCATCTTCCATTCGAATTGTAAGAGTATAATCTCGTATTCTTATTTCAATAGGATCTCCCAAAGGAGCGACAGAGCGAATTATAATTTTTGTTTTGGGAATAATACCCATATCTAAAAGTCTAAGTCTCAAAGGGCCCTCGCCGCCAACCTTTGTAATAACAGCATTCTTTCCAATAGGCAATTTACTTAGTGTCATATAATTGCTACCTCCCTTGAAAACCTCGAATATATTTGTTACAAAATACTAACTAAATTTTTAGTGATTATTCAACTTCTCATTTGATATGGGCTCTCACAACCTATAAATACAACTGCGAAAGTTGAATAAATTACTATATATGCAATTACATCTTATATGGTCTCTCACATCTATAAATTCAACTGAGAAAGTTGAATAAGTTACTATATATGATATGCAATCACTTAACTTTTCATCTGATTGGGCCTCTCGCACCAATAATACAACTGCGAAAGTTGAATTATTTACTATTATGCAATTGCTTAACCTTTTACTTAATAGGGCCTCTCATACCTATAAATTCAACTGCAAAAGTTGTATTTTACTATTATGTAATTACTTAACCTTTCATTTGAAAAGGTCTCCTATACTTAAAGCTAAATAGAAAAATTAAGGTTGTAAACTCGGTTAGCTAATTCTAACTCCACGGTTAGTATATTCTAACTAACAACAATTGTCAATATGCTATGGGCATTATTGTTTATTTTTTGTCAATATCATTACTATTCAGCCCATAAAATTAGCTAGTCTATGAGTGTTAAATTCATCAATGTTTTTGCAAAAATAATTGCTAGCAGGCTTAATCAATCCGTATATATTTTTTTATAATAAATAATAAAGCAATCTACCTAATGTAGGTGTTTCTTTCAAATAGGTTCTAAAACATATAACCTGCTAAGGTTGAGAAGCATAAAAAAGATATTATCTGCAGCCGTAAATCTGCAAATAATATCTCACAATTACAAATTGAAACCAATACTATATAGTCTTGCCCAAACTTTAATAATATATCACATATTTCATAGGGTTATAACTCAATTTATCACTAACTTAATTTGTTAATAGTTTTTTATATTATTTATGACACATTGAAGAACTTGGGCAGCTTCCACATCCGCTGCCACAGCCAGAACAAGACTTACCAGCCTTCTTGTCCTTTCTCATTTTAATTATAATAAGCACAACTGCTGTTAAGATTACTGCACTTATAATAATAGTGGCTAAATTTTCTTTTAAAAAAGCTAACATGGTCGTTCCTCCTTTACATGTTTTGAACTACCGCTTTTGTATTTAGAGTTTTGCTTTCCTCTTTATATGGCTTAAATAAAGCAAATAAGAAAAATGCAATAACCGCAAATGCCACAACAGTACCAACGCCAAATGCACCTTCAGTAATCAATTTCCCAATTTGGAATATGCAAAGTGCAATTGCATAAGCAAATAATGTCTGATATCCTATAGCAAACCAAGTCCATTTTGCTGAATTCATCTCACGCTTAATTGCTCCTATAGCTGCAAAACAAGGAGCACAAATGAGGTTAAATACAAGGAAGGCGTATGCTGAAATTGCTGTAAAGCTTGCAGCAAGAGTGCCCCAGATTTCTACACCATCTTCTGCTACTTCCGCAAAGCCATATAGAACACCAAATGTACCAACAACATTTTCTTTTGCAACTAACCCAGTAATAGTTGCCACTGTTGCCTGCCAATTTCCAAATCCGAGAGGAGCGAAAATTGGAGCAATTATACTGCCTAATACAGCAAGGAATCCATGGCTCAAATCTTCTACCATCATAAACCTTCCATCTACTATTCCAAAATTAGAAGCAAACCAAATTACTATTGTTGAAAGTAATATAACTGTTCCTGCTTTTTTAATAAAAGACCAGCCACGCTCCCACATAGAGCGCATTAAATTTCCAAAGGTAGGCATATGATATGCAGGCAATTCCATAACAAATGGTGCAGGATTACCACTAAATACTTTAGTCTTTTTAAGTATAATGCCAGACATTATAATAGCTGCTATTCCTACAAAGTATGCACTTGGCGCGACCCACCAGGCACCTCCAAACAGTGCACCCGCAATAAGAGCAATAATAGGCAGCTTAGCACCACAAGGAATAAACGTAGTAGTAATAATTGTCATTTTGCGATCACGGTCATTTTCTATAGTTCTTGATGCCATAATACCGGGAACACCACATCCTGTTCCAACAAGCATAGGAATAAATGATTTACCTGAAAGACCAAACTTACGGAAAATTCTATCCAATATAAATGCAATACGAGCCATGTATCCGCAGGATTCAAGAAATGCAAGCAAAGTAAATAATACAAGCATCTGCGGTACAAATCCAAGTACAGCACCAACACCGCCAATAATACCATCAACAATCAGCCCTTGTAACCAGACTGCAGTGCCAACTGACTCAAGAGCTGCAGCTACAGTTGGTGCAATCCATTCTCCGAACAAAACATCATTTGTCCAGTCTGTCAGAATAGTACCAATTGTTGTAACAGAAATAAAGTATACAAGGAACATAACAACTGCAAAGATTGGAAGTGCCAGCCAACGGTTTGTAACGATCCTGTCAATTTTGTCTGTTGTAGTTAGTCTGTCTTTGCTTTTTTTCGTATAACAGCTGCCGATAATTGATGAAATGTATGTATACCTTTCATTAGTTATAATACTTTCTGCATCATCATCTAGCTCCCTTTCACATTTTGTAATATCATCCTCAATATGAGAAAGAGTTTTTTTGTCAATATTTAACGCATGTATTACCTTCTCATCACGTTCAAACAGTTTTATGGCATACCAACGCTGTTGGTGCTCAGGTAAGTGATGAAGAACTGCTTCTTCAATATGAGCAATGGTATGTTCTACACTTCCGCTAAAGCTATGCCCTAGAATTGGCATACTATTTTGCTGTGCCGCATTAATCGCAGCCTCTGCAGCCTCCATTATTCCCATTGATTTTAGTGCAGATATTTCTACAACTTGGCAGCCAAGCACCTTAGAAAGCTGCTTCAAGTTTAGCTTATCACCATTTTTATTGACAATATCCATCATATTAATAGCAACAACAACAGGGATTCCTATTTCAATCAATTGTGTTGTGAGATACAAATTACGCTCTAGATTTGTACCATCAATAATATTTAAAATGGCATCAGGCCTCTCGTTTATCAAATAGTTTCTTGCAACTACTTCCTCAAGAGTATATGGTGAAAGAGAGTATATACCTGGCAAATCAGTAATAATTACATCTTTATTATTTTTCAGTTTCCCTTCTTTTTTTTCAACCGTAACACCTGGCCAGTTTCCAACAAATTGGTTTGAACCTGTCAAAGCATTAAATAATGTAGTCTTGCCACTGTTAGGGTTTCCGGCAAGTGCAATTTTAATAGACATTTTCATTCCCCCTCCATATTAAGTTAGCCTTAACTAACCTACATCTAATAAAAATAGGGAATCCCCCCTGATTTTTTTAACAATAATGCAGTTAGTATCAACATAAAAATTTTATGCAAATTGAACTTCAATCATTTCAGCATCAGCCTTACGTATAGATAATTCATAACCGCGTACATTGACTTCAATAGGGTCTCCAAGAGGTGCTACCTTACGAATATTAACTTCAACACCTTTTGTAATTCCCATATCCATGATTCTGCGCTTTGTAGCCCCTTCACCATGAAGCTTTTTTACAATTACAGTCTGTCCTGTCTTAACTTCCTTGAGAGTATTCATATTTATTTGCTCCTTTCAAAATTACGTAAACACATTACCAGTAAATTGTGATTTACAATTTTATGTATATATAGGCATACAAACTCTTCAACCTCTTCAACTATCCAAATATTTTAATTATATTTATTAAAATAGATATCTAGCTTAATTAAAGTTTTAACTTATATAGAACTCAAATAGAACAAAAAGATATTTGCAACCTGTAATTAGCATCTAAATAATAATTCTATTAGCCATTTCCTTGCTGATGGCCACACGTGTATCCTTGACATTTACAATCAAATTCCCTGCATTTTCAGTAATAACAATAATTTCTCCACCTTCTATAAATCCCAGTTTATTAAGAAAATTCTTTGTTTCATCTTTTCCGCCAATTTTTTTAATTTTATTTACTTCTCCTGCTTTCGCAAATACTAAGGGCATAATAATCCTCCTCTCCTACTATGGATTAAAATTTATTAATGACTTTGGTTTCTATCAAAACAAATCTGTGTGAACATTGTACATTTCCCATTAGAGGTAAGCCAAAATTATCTTCTCTTTACTATTTGTGGCGTTTGTGACAAACTATCTTGGCAAAATGCAGGTCATTTCTAAATAAAGTAAATTAGCCTTCCTATACATTAAAGCTTTTCTCCTGAAGCCTTTAATCGGATATATCTGCCTTAATCTAATATTAATATTTTCACCTTTCGCTACTTATCTCACCTATCTTTAGAGCCAAATACCACCTACTTGTATACTTACAGTTCTTGATTCGTCTTAGTAAGACTAGGTTCCTTGGTTAGTTTGCGCTAACTCATTGGCAAAAATATTAGCTAGCCTTGCTAACTAATTAATTTATTACTATCCACTAATAAATTAATTAATAGTTAGTCCCAACTAACTAAGTATATCTTAACATCGATTCCCAAACATGTCAATAGATTATTTACTACTACTTTCTTAATCTCTCATTAACATGCTTTTTTATTGCCTCAAAGCTTTCTGCACTTATTACATGCTCGATTCTGCATGCATCTTCAATAGCAATTTCCTTTGCAACTCCAAGCAAAATCAAACAGTCAGACAACAGTGTATGCCTCTCAAACATTGTCTGTGCAACCTTTATTCCCTCATCGGTCAGAGTAATAAATCCATCGCCGTCAACCTTAATATATCCATGTTCTCTTAAATTCTTCATAGCCACGCTAACACTAGACTTCTTATAGTCAAGTTCCGAAGCAATATCAATTGATCTGACACAATTATTTTTTTTACTTAAAACAAAAATTGTTTCTAGGTACATCTCGGCAGATTCTTGTATTTTCAAAATAGCATCTCCTTTGCCCATTTCATTACCATAACAATTATAATAGCATATTATATGTCTAAAAACAAATTGAATACTTTCACACCAACTTCTAACAAGAAAATATTAGCCAAAAACCTAAGCTTCGAAAAGTAACGCCTCCCTTTTGAAAATCCAATTCCCAGCACATCCTCAAATATATGATTTAGAGAATATATCTCTAATATTCTATTGACAAATCAAAATGATATATGCTAGCTTATGTTTAATCATGCAATACTAACTACAATAAATACTATTGCAATCCATTTATAACAGGAGGCTCTGATGTCTAACATAAAGCCAGTAAAATCATTATTAAGCAAAAATACATTAATATATATAATCACTATTGTTGTTTCTATAGTTCTTTTGGTGTTAGGAAATAAAATAACTACAAGGAACTTATCTCTATTAAAAGGGATGGAAGGAGTTACTGCTGAAAAGGCCCAAGTAATAAAAATTATAAAAATTAAGTCTGTACAGTATAATTTGGGCGGCGAAGATCTAGAAGAAGGTAAAGAAATTGTCTTTTCAGCAGAGATACTATCTGGAGAACATAAATCTCAACAGGTAACTGCTGTTCAAACAACAGACCCTTTTACAGGCATTCCATTAAAATATGTTGAAGCCGGAGACAAAGTCGTTTTATATAGACTAGATAATCAAGATTCTGAATACGATTATGTATTAGGAGAATACTTGAGGACAAATTTATTGATAGTTCTAAGTATTGTCTTCTTCCTATTGCTTATATTATTTGGACGTTTTAAGGGCTTTAACACTATACTATCCTTAATATTTACTGGTATTGCAATTTTTGCTGTTTTTATTCCTGCCGTATTACAGGGCTTTAACATTTATTTTTGGTCAATAATAACCTGTGTATTTATAATAATTATGTCACTACTAATAATATATGGTGCAAATAAAAAAAGCTTGGCAGCTGGTATTGGCTGTATTGTTGGAATATTAATATCTGGAATTTTAACATTAATTATGAACAAAGCTTTGCATCTTACAGGACTGGTAAATGAAGAGTCCTTATATATAATTCGTATGAATAGCCAAAATCCAATAGATTTAAAAGCAATCATATTTGCAGCCATAATTATAGGTGCAGTGGGAGCAATTATGGATATGTCTATGTCTCTTGCCTCAGCTCTTTCAGAACTCCATGAAAAACTGGAATACTCACCCTTTACTCTTCTTGTGAAGTCTGGAATGGCAATAGGAAGAGACATGATGGGAACTATGACTAACACCTTAATACTGGCATATATTGGAAGTTCGCTTTCGGCTGTTCTCCTTCTAGTTTCATATAATAGTTCCTTGCTGGAACTTCTTAACAAAGAAATTATAGTAGTAGAAGTTCTTCAAGCTCTTGTTGGAAGTATTGGAATACTATTTACAATACCTCTGACTTCTGTGGTTTGCGGATATCTGTATTCCGAAAGAGTAAAATCAGAAAGTAAAAAAGATTTCTTAGAAGAATATTCTAATTCAAATGATGAATATACTGATGGTTGGAAGTAATATCTTATGGCATGCTAAACAGTTTCAAATATACAGAAAGTTTATACAAACATTTAATCAACATAGTTTACAATAAAGATAGACATACTCATTCTGTGTTCTATCTATTTCCTCAGCACTTTCTATATAAATAGCAGAGATATTTTTGCCGTTAACTAATTGTATAGTTTTCCATACCCACTTTATAGCTTTATTAAAATTCAATTCCTTTTCTAGCCATTATACCTGAATCCATAGGATGCTTTACAGGGTTTATTTCTGACACGTAGTCTGCCAAGTCAATTAGTTCCTTAGGTGCATTTCTTCCAGTGAGCACTAATTCAAGGTGAGAAGGCTTGTTTTTTATAAACTCAACAACTAGTTTCATATCTATAAAGCCATTTGTTATTGCAGCCATAATTTCATCCAAAATAATCATGTCCTTATTCTTTGAACTGTCCATAGCGTAATTAAACAAATGCAGCGTGTACTCCTCCATTTGCTTTTTTTCTTCAGGAGTCATCTGCCATACAAATTTGCATATTTGTTTATATTTATAAATCTCAAAATCAGGCTTTAACTTGTCTATTGTGTTCTCCTCATTCGTTGAACTTCCTTTACAGAACTGAACCATTAATACCTTCATGCCACTTCCTGCAGCCCTTATTCCAAGACCAATAGCTGTAGTAGTTTTTCCCTTTCCATTACCCGTATATATATGAACTAGTCCATCCATAACCCGTATCCCTCAATCAATCCATATTATATTTGTTTTACATATAATTCTTGTATGTTAAGTATAAAAACATGCTAGCATATCCATTTATAAAGTGTAAATCATTGTTGAGATTTTCAATTTTAGTATCAATTAGTTCAAATGATAAAAGGAGTATGTTAGCACTAATTATAATATTATTAATCAAACTTTGCAGCTAAAACCATTGATAATTCTGCATCACCAATATATTCTTTATCTGCAAAGTTTGATTTATCTAGATTCAATGCTATTATGAATTAACTAACAGTGCTTAACCCTGTCTCTCTCCTCAGCTTTTTTAGCGTCATTAAAGCGGTCAAGGGTTCCTACTAAATAGCCTGTTATACGCCTAATTCTTTCAAAACTTGTATTTCCTTCTGCTCTGCCGCATTTTGGGCATTCATCTCCAATTATACCTGTGTATCCACAAACAGGGTCACGGTCAACTGGATGATTTATAGCGCCGTAGCCTATTCCTGATTCTTTCATGCAGCGAATGATTTTCTCAAAGGCTTCTAAGTTCTGCGTAGGGTCTCCATCAACCTCTACATATGTTATGTGCCCAGCATTTGTAAGTTCATGATAAGGTGCCTCCAGCCTTATTTTGTTAAATGCTCCAATAGGAAAGTATACAGGAATATGAAAACTGTTTGTATAATATTCCTTATCTGTTATTCCCTTAATTACTCCAAATATATCTCTGTCTTTGTTAATAAAACGTCCTGAAAGCCCTTCTGCTGGTGTTGCTAAAAGAGTAAAATTCATTCCATATTTTTTGCTTGCCTCATCCATGCGCTTTCTCATATATCTAATAATTTCAAGTCCTAATTTTTGCGATTCTTCAGATTCTCCATGATGTTTTCCTGTTAAAGCCGTCAAGCATTCTGCGAGACCAATAAAGCCCATTGATAGCGTACCGTGCTTAATAACATCTCTAACTTCATCCTCCCAGCCTAGCTTATCAGAATCAATCCATATTCCCTGCCCCATCATAAAGGGATAGTTTTTAACTTTCTTTCGTGCCTGTATTTCAAAGCGTTCAAGAAGTTGATCTATAACAAGATTTATTTTCTTGTCAAGTTCTTCATAAAAAGCAGCAATGTTATCTTTATTCTTTATAGCAATTCTAGGAAGATTAATTGTAGTAAAACTCAAATTCCCTCTCCCGTTGATTATTTCTCTAGAAGTATCATAAACATTACCTATAACTCTTGTCCTACAGCCCATATATGCTATTTCCGTTTCGGGATGTCCTGGCTTATAATATTTTAAATTAAAGGGTGCATCTAAAAAAGAAAAATTAGGGAATAATCTTTTAGCACTTACTTTGCAAGCCAGCTTAAATAAATCATAATTTGGGTCTCCCTCATTATAATTTATTCCATCCTTTACTTTAAAAATCTGTACTGGAAATATTGGAGTTTCACTATCTCCTAATCCTGCTTCAGTTGCAAGTAACAGATTCTTTATAACCATTCTTCCTTCTGCAGATGTGTCCATTCCATAATTTATTGAACTAAACGGCACCTGAGCACCAGCTCTGCTATGCATTGTGTTAAGATTATGTACGAAAGCCTCCATTGCCTGATATGTACTATTATTAGTTTCTATTTCTGCTTTTTTTATAGCAAACTCTTGTGCTTTTATAACAACAGACTTATCATCAATAATTCTGCCTAAATATTGCTGTTCAATACCTATATATTCTTCCATTCTTCCAAGAGCAGGTAATATACCTTCTTTATTATTTATTTCCTCAAAAATGCTATTTATCTCTGCTCCAATATCTAAATCCTGTAAAGTCCATTCTAATATCTTTATTAAATTACGTCTATATAGCTTTATATATGTTTTTGATACTCCTGGAGCCAGCCCGTAGTCAAAATTAGGAATACTCTGCCCGCCATGTTGATCGTTCTGATTAGACTGTATGGCAATACAAGCAAGTGATGAATAGCTTTGAATATCATTTGGTTCCCTTAAATATCCATGCCCAGTACAAAAGCCTCCTTTGAAAAGCTTCTCTATATCTATCTGGCAGCATGTAGTGGTTAATGAAAGGAAGTCCAGATCATGTATATGAATGTCCCCATTCTTATGGGCTCTTGAATGTTCTGGCTTCAACACAAACATCTCATTAAACTGTTTAGCGCCCTCAGAACCATATCTAAGCATAGTTCCCATTGCTGTGTCTCCATCGATATTTGCATTTTCACGCTTTTTGTCATTGTCTTTTGCTTCTTTAAAGGTCAAGTCCTCATAAACCTTCATAAGACGGGTATTCATCTCTCTTATACGGGTTCTTTCCGCTCTGTAAAGAATATATTCTTTTGCAGGCTTTGCATAACCCTCTTCAATTAAAACTTTTTCAACAATATTCTGGATTTCCTCAACACCAGGTACTTTTTTATCTGGATTTTTATCTAGCTGCTCAGCCACCTTTTCAGCCAAAACTAATGCAATTGAATAATCTTCCTCCCCTGCAGCATTTGCAGCTTTAAATATGGCATTGGCAATCTTCTCAATATTAAAGGGTACTTCTCTGCCATCTCTTTTCCTAATTTTTGTTATCATAAAGTCTTTTTACATCTCACTTTCATTAAGTCTATTTACAGTTGCTATCCATACATTATTTACATAATATAAACATCTATATTTAGTCGAATTGATACTATCACATACAATATATTGTGTCAATATGTTCCACCAATATGTTGTTCTACCCTCTATTTGGAAAGTAAATAACTATCTATATAAAAATCAATTATATCAGCGTATTTACTAAAATACATGCAAAAAAAGAGCATACTTTATAACTTATTAGGGTAACACCAACCTAATTATAGAGTACGTTCTTTTTTAAACTTGCATTTTATTTGAATGTCTATAATTTATTCTATCTTTCTCCATTAATTCTGTGTAATATCGAGTAATTCCTTAGACATACTCTGAATATCTTCAACAGATGAATCAACCTCTTGCATTGATGAAACCAATTGCTCAATGGCAGCCGCAATTAATTCGATATCTTTGAGTGAATTCTCATTTATATTTTTAACATCAATAACTAAATCTACCATTTTCTCTCCATGCTTAGCGGCTTCTTTTGTATCTTCTTCAACTATAATAAGTTTGTCATTCATTTCTTTATTAGCATCAGCAACCTTTGTAAAAGAAGTTCTTGCCTCTTCTATAACTTTAAGCCCATTATCTACCAGTATGGAGCCGTTGTCCATGGAGCACACTGCATTTTTCGTATCCTCTATTACCTCTTGTATTATTGCAGAAATGTCCTTTGCCGCTTGTTTTGAACCCTCTGCCAAATTTCGAATTTCTTGTGCTACTACTGCGAAGCCTTTTCCCTGTTCACCAGCTCTGGCTGATTCAATAGCTGCATTCAGTGCAAGTAAATTAGTTTGTGAAGATATCTGAGAAATTATCTCTACAAATCCCGATATCTTACTGGATCTCTGTTCAAGTTGACTAATAATAGCCTTGCTATGCTTAGTAGCCTCTGCTATAGCCTCCATTTTCTCTGCTGCACTACCTAGAACTCTTTCATTATCAACCGTCAGGTTCTTTACTTGATTTGATAGAATCCCTATTTGTTTGCTTTCTTCTGATATTTTATGTAAGTTTTCAGACATATTTGTTACTGCCAAAGTTGCTTCTTCCATACTCTTTATAGAATTTCTTGACCCTTCAGCAATCTTAGAGGTCTTTTCAGCTATATCTTCATTTGACCTTGCAGTACTTTCTGTCATTATTGATAGACTTGAAACAGAGGCAGATAAAGCATTAGACACCTCTGTGGATTTTTGAGTGACCTTCATCATTTTGTTAATTATTTCTTCTTGTTCCTTAGCCCCCATCATATTTCCCAGCATCGCACGGGTTCTTTTTGACAGCATAATAAAGATAAAAGATATCATTATTAATTGAAATGCTCTTGGCATAACTCCATATTTCATCATACTTCTCATATCCATATAATTCCTATCAATAACACCTACTGTATTTAGTGATAAAATTTGTGAAATTGAATATAGTAAAATGGAAAGTACTGACGTATACCAGCTAAGTTTTGTTGAAAAAAATAAACTTGCTATTGCTAATGGATATGCAAATAGTACAATTGCAAATTGTTTTAAAACTAATATGGTTATACTTACCATAAGTATTGCTGCTGTTACAATTAAATATTTAACCCATAACCCCTGTTGTTTAAGCAGAATTACAACAATAAATGGTAAAGACAATAACACTATGGATGTAATTGTTACAATTGCCATTGTGCCTCTATCTACTGCAAATATCCCCATCAAGTTTACAAAAAAAGCAAATATAACAACTACATTTGTACAGAGCATAACAAGTGCGGCAAACTTATTAGCCTCTATTTCGTTCTGTAATAAAATTGTATTATTACTGTTCTTGCTCATTACCAGTCCTCCCAATTACGCTTTATTTTAGTTATAAACGTTTACTTGATATTATACTACAAACTTTACCATATTTCATCCTTTTTGCACAAAATTTACTATAAAAATTACTATTCCCTTTTATTACCACATTTTTATACAAAATTTTTACATCTATTAACATGTTTGGTTATTATTTATCAATAATGAGAAGTAATAAAAAAAGCTACTGCATTTGAGCAGTAACTTTTCTCTTTTTATAATTTATAAAATTTTGTATATAAAAATTACAAAAAATATCATAGAATCAACTGTAAAACCCTCTAAATTACAAATCTTGCATAGCTTCCTTCTTTATTTGAACAAATCTCTAAAACACCTTTAATTCTCTCTTTGAGTTCATCAACATGAGATATAACACCAACTAATCTGCCTGTTTTTTGGATATCAACTAAACACTGTATGGCGCTGTCCAAGGATTCAGGGTCTAGCGAACCAAACCCTTCATCTACAAAGAGAGTATCCAAACTAATTCCACCAGCGTAAGATTGTACAATATCAGCTAATCCTAGAGCTAACGCAAGTGATGCCTTGAAGCCTTCTCCTCCCGATAAAGTTTTAACATGCCTTGCCTTACCTGTATAGTTATCAAACACTTCAAGTTCCAGCCCCTGTTGTGCTCTACCCTTACTTTTGTCTTCCTTCCTTTTGAGCAAATACCTAGAACATGTCATCTTTTCAAGTCTTAGGTTTGCAGCAGTGATTATCTCATCAAAATATGCCGCCAATACATATCTTTCAAAAGTAAGTCTTTGGGAATTTTCTCCCTTTGCCACCTTGTACAACTCCCCAACTAATCCGTATTTCTCCTCAAGAACTTTCACCTTTGCTAATAAACTTTCCAATTGACTTAAGGCTTTCTGATTATTTGTATTCCTTGAAAAAATAACATTCTGCTTAGCCTGAACATTTTTCTGTTCTTCAATCAATAGATTATACTTAGTTTCCAACTCCTCGATATTTTGGAACTCAAGAGCCTTAGTTTCCTCCTCTAAATGTGTCAGCATATCCTTTTGTGATTTTAATTTCTGAAAAAACAAAGCAATTTCATCTTGTAAAGCAAGTATTTCTGCTTTTGTCTTCTTTATTTTGACATAATGATTATAGTCCTCAAAACCGCCTTCAATAAGTCTTTCATTTAAAATTCTTTCAAGTCTGGCACTCTCTTCGATATTCTCATTCAAAGATGTAGTTTTAACAGCCACAGCTGTTTCTGCCTCACTCTGTTTTTCTTTTGCAAGTTCAGCAGCTTGCTCTGCTTTTTTTAAGTCTGTCTCAAGCTTCTCAATTATAGCTTTTTTCTCATCTAATTTTGCATTTAGCTTTGCTACCGAACGTATATCTTCTGGAACCTCAGCCTCAATGCTAGATACTGCTGTGCTAAGCCTTGCAAGTTCTTCTGAAGCTGATAATTTCTGAATATTAAACCTATTTACATTTGCCTCTAATTCTTCTATCTTAGCTGACGTTACCTTATATTCCTGTTCAAACGTGCCTTTCTTGTTTACTACACCTATCTTTTCCTTATATTTATCTATTAAAACCAAAGTCTCAGCTTTAAGCTTTTTGCCTCTGTCCATTATTTCCTTACGAACGCTTTCAAGTCTATCCTTTGTCAACTTATCTATTTCAAAATAAGTTTTATTATCATTATTTTCTTGGATAGATTGCTGCTTATCTTCACTTAGCTGATTGAAGCTATCCATATCAAATAAATGTATTGACTGAGACTCAAGAGTCAAAAACTTATTTTTTATTTCCAGCTTCTTGCTCTCTAAATTTCCACCTAGTTCTGAGATAACTTTGAGTTTGTCTGTCCTTTGATCACTCAGACTTGCATATTGTTTCTTTAACTCTTTCAGTTCATCTTCGCTGGGAATACTCTCCATTGCCTTTGCTGGATTTGGGTGTTCTAATGACCCACAAACAGGACAAGGTTCATTTTCATGTAATGTTTTGGCTAATATTCCAGCTTGTCCACGAATATAATTATCCTCAAGCTGTTCTAGTTTGCTTCTGAATTTCACAAACTCTGTATCAAATCCTTCAAAGTCTAGCTTTTTAGCCTCAAATAATTCTGCCTGCTCTATAAAAGAAATAATCAGTTTGTTAATGTTGTCTAATTCAATTAAGAGTTTTTTATTTTCTGAAATGTCCTTATCTAACTTAGCACATTCAGACTCCATAATATATAATTGTTTAAGATTTTCTTCCTGATCTTTATAATTCTTTTTTGCTACTTCTAAATTCCTCTGTTCAGCCTCAAGTAAATTAATGATCTCAGCACTTTTTACTTTTGCAGTCTCTAAAGCCTTTAAACTTTTATCATACTGAATTACCTTTGGTAACATATTATTAAGTACAGATAGTTCTGCTTCGTACTTCTTTTTGAGAGGCTCCTTTTCCTTCTCCAAAATAAGCTTCTCTTTGCAAACCAAATAATACTTGCTGCTATTCTCAGCCTGCTGCTTTGCTAATGTCAATTCACCTGATTTTGTCTCTATACTTTGCTTCGTAATTTTGCATTGTTCATCAATCTCACTAATTGACAAAGCTTTTCTGGCAAATTCTAAGTCTGCTTCCTTCTGAGAATATTCCTCCGTTCTAGCAATTGAAATAGCATAATCCCTGCTTATTTGTTCTTTATCCTTGAGTTTTTTATTTATTTCATTGCTCTTTGCTATTTCCTCCTTCAGAGTCCCTTGATTTGCCGTTATAATTTCAAGCTGAGACTTTAATATTCCTAATTCTTCTGTATCTGCCACAGATAATTTCTTTATTTCTTCCAAAAACAAGTCTATATTAACGTTCTTACTATTTCGTATTTCTTCCAGCTCTATTTTATTTCCACAGTCAAAATGCTTAATATATGTATCAATCCGAGTTTTTATATCATGGACTTCCTTGTATAACTCCTTGCTCTCATTCTCAAGCTTTTTTTGAATTTCAGCAAACGCCTCTGTTCCAAATATTTTTCTGAATATTATCTCTCTTTCATTGCTGTCTGCTTCTAACAGTTTCCTGAATTCGCCTTGAGGGAGCATTACAATTTGCTTAAACTGAGATTTATTTATCCCCAAAAGCATATTAATTTTTTCATCTACATTTGATATTTTTGTTATCAATGTCCCATCAGGCATTAGCAGTTCTGCGTCAGCATTTCTAGTTGTATATCCCTCTCCCCTTAGCTTTTTTTGCTCCTGCTGAGGAGACCTTCTTATTTTATAAACTTTTCCTCTAAGTTCAAAATTGAGTTCAACAAAGGTTTCTGTCTCAGGTTCTGCAAAATCACTTCTCAAACTATCTCTATCTCGGCTGCTTCCAGATGGTTCTCCAAAAAGGGCAAAGCTTATAGCATCAAATATTGTTGTTTTGCCTGCACCTGTTGGACCAGAAATTAAAAAGATTTGCTCATTTAATATTGTAAAATCTATTTCCTGTACTCCCGCATAGGGTCCAAATGCACTAATTGTCAACTTTAATGGTTTCATCTATACACCTTCCCTATCTACTTCTCCAATGATTCTTGTCATAATTTCAGTCTGTTCAACACCAAGAGTTTCTCCCTGCATAGCTTCATAAAACTCTTTAAAAAGCTCAAGCTTGGATTTTGATTTATACCCCTCAGCAGCAGAAGTACAGTTTTCTTCCCTTTGACTTGCCAATTCCTTACTTAGTCCCATAATGTTAGGATAAACCGTTCTAAGCTTGGAAATAGGATCTATTAACTCACCTTTATCTGTAAGAATAGCATAAACATAATCCTCAGTATTAGCGTTTCTATATACCTCAGAATTTATTAATTCATTAATGGGGCCTTTTATAATTCTCATATCTCTCTTAGGAATAAGGGGATTAAATGTTACTTTGGTATTTCCTGCCTTATCAATCTCAACTATATTAATGCCCTTACGCTGATTTACTTCAGAAAAAGAATACTTTAGAATTGAACCTGAATATCTGATGCTTTCTGCTCCAGCTTTTTGTGGTGCATGCAAATGTCCTAGCGCAGTATAATTGAAAATTTTAAAATAATCAGAACTTACAAATTCGGTTCCGCCAATACTCAGCGGTCTTTCCGATTCAGAAAGAAGTTCAGCCTCTCTGCCCATATGAGTAATATAGCCATGAGTAATCATGACATTTCTCTCATTATGTTTTATAGCCTGTCCAATAATTTCAATCATCTTTTTCATAGCATCATCATGGGTAGATATTTTATTGTCATCAAATATGTGCCGTACATTTCGAGGATCAACATATGGAAGCATATAGAAATTTACAACTCCAAACTCATCCTCAAGCGTTGTACAATGAACACTTCCGTTGAAGCCTCCCACGATATGCAATCCATTATTAATTAATATCCTGCTGGCAAAGGATAACCGCTCTGCGCTATCATGGTTGCCTGCTATTGCTAGAATAGGAACCTTCAAATCAAGTAGCAGCGTGTTAAATACCTCATCAACTAATTCCACAGCTTCTACAGGTGGTATGCTTCTATCATAAACATCACCAGCAATTATAATGGCATCAGGCTTTTCTCTCTCAACAATTGAAATAAGCTGTTCTAAAACATGCTTCTGTTCTTCAAGCATACTGAACTCATTTACTATTTTCCCAATATGCCAGTCTCCAGTGTGAATTATTTTCATTTGGTACTCCTTTAATGTCTTTCCTATAATATAGATATCTTATATAATTTCCTCATGTATATAATCATCATATATCAACTTTTATCAAATTTCAAAGCACTTCAATGAATTTACCCAGTTAAATAGCTGGCACAACCACCTTTATTCCCTTTTCAATTATTTCAAAAGCTATTTTACTAGAGGAAAATATTTCACCGTCTATGTTTAAACTAAGTACTTCGTCACTTTCTATTTGAATTTTTTTCCCTCTCAAAAACTCAACTTCATCTAATTTCCCATGTTGTCCTTTAATATACATAGGAAATAACCTCAAAATCTTAAATCTACTTGCTTCACTTACTAAGCAAATATCAAATAGTCCATCATCAATTTTTGCCTCAGGTGCAGCAAGCATGCCACCACCATAAAATCTGCCATTTGCAATAGCTGCAAGAAGTATTTTATTCTCCATTCTCCTATCATCAATATTTATCTTTACTTTACAAAATTTCTTTTTAATAACGGTATAAATAATTGAAATTACATATGCCATACTTCCTGTAATTCCTGGAACCTTTTTGAATTTATCAGCATTAAAAACAACATCAGCATCAAACCCTATTGATGATATATTTATAAAATAATTGTCATTAACCTTACCTAAGTCAATGCTTTTTTCTTCTCCCTTAATTGTTCTAACTAGTATATCCTTTATGTCATATGCAGAAGTTAAACTCCGTATAAAATCATTTCCAGACCCTGCTGGTATAACGCCTAATGCTGACTGTGTTCCTGCAATCCCATTTACAACCTCATTTATAGTTCCATCTCCACCAACAGAATAAATCCTGCAATCTTCAATAGCAGAATACTTTCTTGCAATCTCCGTTGCATGACCCGGATGGTCTGTAATTTGTATTATGAATTTCTCAGCTTTATCCTTGAAATACTCTCGTATAATCGGTATCATCTCAAGGGCCTTCCCTTTTCCAGCCTTTGGGTTAATAATAAAAATATGTTGCATTTATACCCTCATATTACCTAAATATTATTTTTTCTTGTTTTAATAAACCGTACTATGCGATATACACCTATTATACCTGCAAATATCAAGCAAAAGATAGTAAATTTAGACATAATTACTCCTTTTAATCTTCTTTATTTTTTAATATATGGGTACTTATAATAATAGAACTAGCATATAGCCCAATAAGTAAAATTAATAAACATATAATAAATAACAGGGGATTTTCGCTTATAAATCTAAATACAAAGGAGAAATCAGCGTTTTTCTTATCCAGTATTAAAAGGATTGCTAGAAACCCCACAATTGGGATATACATAAATGCACGACCCCTAATAGGACCAAATTTATAGTAACCTGGTAATTGAAAGCTTATGTAAATGATATATAAACAAATTCCAACTAAACTAGATGCTACTATATCACCAATAGTTATTGAAACATTTATAGCATTTAACGCAATGGAATCCATAATCAAAGAAAACAATAATGTAAAAATTCCTAAACATAGAAGAAGAAAGTATCTTCCTATGACCATGTCAGATTTAGAAGCAGGTAAAATACCATAAAGTCGATTCATATTGTTTTTCTCTGATATACTGAAGGTATAACCTGATGTCATAGCCATAAAAGTCATAGAAAATGATATACCAGATATTAAAGAACGATTAATTAATACAAAGAAAACAGGTATTAAAAGTACAAAACAAATGGATTTCTTATAATATTTCAACAGATAAGCATCTAGCAAAGTACTTTTTATTATGTCTGTCATATATTATGCTCCTCTCCTGTTTATAAAAACTATAATATCATCTATAGTTGCAGGCTCCGTATTAACTGATGACCCCTTAGGTAAATCATTAGTATAAATAAGTCCTTCAAAACCAGTTGCAGATTCTCGCAAACTGATTAGAGATTGTTTTAAATCACTCGTTAGTTCTTTGATTTCACCTTTCACAATGGAAAAAGATTTGATAAATTTATCTTTTAAACCAGAATATAACAGTTTTCCTTCATTAAGAAATGTAATATAATCAGCTATTTTATCCAAGTCAGATGTAATATGTGTTGAAAATAAAACACTACGCTTGCCGTCTTTAATAAATTCAGAAAGTATATCCAACAATTCATCTCTTGATACTGGATCTAATCCACTAGTTGGCTCATCTAAAATTAATAATTTAGCATCATAGGAGAATGCGCAGGCTAACATTAGTTTCATCTGCATACCTTTGGAAAGTTCTTTTACTCTCTTTGATTTATTTACCTTAAACCTATCTAGGTAATAATAAAATTTACTTGTGCTCCAATTTATGTAAAACTTGCCTATAGCTTTTTCTACATCTGCCATTTTCCATTCATCAACAAAGTAGTTAGAATCAAAAACAACGCCTAAATTCTGCTTGATTTCTTTTTCTTCCAAAATGTGATCCTTACCAAATATTTTAATATCTCCGGAAGACTTTTTAAGCATATTTAATATTAATTTAATAGTTGTGGTTTTGCCAGCACCATTTGGTCCGATAAGGCCCATAATATAACCCTCTGGTAGGCTGAAGCTAATACTATCTAATGTAAAATGATTATAGTTTTTGGATAAATTTTTTATACTTAGCAGTTCATTCATTATCTCTAACCCTCCTTCAATAGGTATGCTTCAAGGATATGTGAAATTCATATAACCATGATTTTCATTTGTATAAGTTTTCTTCTATATTATTTTTTTGTCCGATTAGTTAAGTGTAATTAAATATAAAACATTCATAACCCGGGGGGTGAACTTAATGGTAACTATATTATTTTATCAGTCTACTTAAACTAAATATTAGATTGCAGTATTGTAATTTTTTAAATTCATATTATTTTATCTGTGAAACAAAATGGGTTTAAGTTATAGATTACTCTAACCGTTCCATGACTACTTTATAAACATAAAGTGGTGTTTACTCCCAAATACTGATGAAGTCTTTCTTTGTTATTATTATAGTTTTAATTTACTTGTAAATATGTACACGAGATATAATTAGATATACTTGATATTCACCCACTTTAATGTTTATGTGTATAAAATGTATATTGTTATAATATAGCATTCGCAATTCTAAAGTCAAGAAAAACTGGGAATTAATTTTATAATAGTAAAAATGTCTTATTTACCAATGTCCCTTATCTATTCGGTAATAATATACATATGGAAATTTTATCCAACTCCTTTATTTGTTTATGATTCACATCTATTCTTTCAATAACAACTAATTTCAACTCATTTCTATTTACTCAGACAAAATATTGCATTTATTTTAACATCATTCCATAGAAAATGCTAATAAACTTCATTACTATGGACATAAAGTAAATAGTTGTTATTTTATAATATCTATAAAAATCAAATATTATTGTAAAAAGTAAAAAAAAATAAAATTTTTAAGAAATTTATTGACAGAGTTATACATTTGAATTTATTATTAATTTATAGAATTTTCTTACATTATTGTATATTCATTTTAATTTATGTAGTATGTATATCAATTTCAATTGATTTACATAAATTTAATAGCAGGGAGGTGAACTAGATGAACGTTTATGAAGCACCTAAAAGCGAAAGTTTAGAATCAGCTGCACAGGAAGCAATTTGTGGTTTTAACTGCAATACTGGATTTGGTATAGGTATAGTTATTGCCATGATAGGTCCATTACCTGGTCCAACATGATAACTTTTCAATGAGTTGTCAGATGATAGCTTACCTACATAAACGAATTAGGTGCAGATATGATGCACCTAATTCGTTTACAACTGTAAACTAGTCTCATATGGCTGCTCTCTCGTGAGTAAAATAACCGTTCATCTAAAAGTATGATTAATAAGAGCGATATCTTGCATAGAACAACTTATGTTTGGAAAGAGGATGAGGGTTACGCTATTATAATAAAAAATGATGGTAATAAGGTTATATTAAACCAAGATGCTACTAAACTTTGGAAAATTATTAATGATGAGGATTCCGTAGAAATCATATGTGATCTGATTAAAGAAAAATATAATATATCTGAAGATAAAACCTTAATAGCCATTAAAGCGCTAATCGAAGCTGGAGTTGTTTCTAATCTAGATATGTTTTGGGGGGATTAGTATTTTTAAAAAAATATTGCTGATTATGCCCAATAACAATAAAACCAAAAAGGTTGGTTATTCTGAAAAAACCACTATGCCACCCTTAGGTATTATTTCAATTGGTAGCTATTTAAAGATGCATGGATACGAGGTGGATTACCTCGATCTATTTGCCTGTAGTATGAAAAAAAGTGAATTTCTAAATTATGTATCTGATTTTAATCCTGATATTATTGGAATAAGTTCCTATACGGAGAACTTTAATGTTGTTATAAAGCTAACAGAATTAATTAAAAACGCCTTCCCAAAAATCATAATTATATTAGGAGGGCCTCATGTCACATTTTGTCCAGATGAAGCTTTGGAGCATTCAACAGTTGATTTTGTGAGCCGTGGGGAAGGTGAGATGACTTTCGTTGAGCTTCTGGAAGCTTTAAATTATAATACCCTAAAACTTGAAGAAATTGATGGGTTATCTTTTAGAAATAAAAACGGAGACATAGTCCACACCAATAACAGAAAATTTATTGTAAAATTAGATAGCCTTCCATGGGGTGATATGAATCTCAAAAAGAAAGAGATTTATAATATAAAGCAACTTATTATCACCAGTAGAGGATGTCCGGGAAGGTGTATTTATTGTGCTTCATCGGCACTCTCAGGCAATAAATATAGAATGCGTAGTGCAGAAAATGTATTTAGTGAAATTTATTACAAATATAAATATAAGGGAGAGCGTTATTTCGCATTTTTAGATGATACTTTTACTGCCAATCGAAACAGACTTAATCAATTCTGTGAACTTATCAAAAAACATAAATTGGATATCGTATGGAGATGTGATTCCAGAACAGATATTTTAAGTTATGAGATGATTGACAATATGTATGATGCTGGATGTACTTCTGTTCATATCGGTATTGAAAGTGGATCTCAAGAGGTAATTAACAAAATAAATAAGAACATTAGCCTTCAAAAGTCAGAAGATTTATTGGCATATATGTCAAATAAGGGAATGCAGGTAATGTGCTCTTTTATTATTGGACATCACTGCGACACAAAAGACACCATAAGGTTGACCATTGACTTAGCTCGAAAATTTAAAAATAACTACGGTGCTGTGGTTGGTATTGGCGTTAATACTCCATTTCCGGGTACTACTTTATATGAAGAGAGAGACAAGCTGGGTGTAAAGTTGGAAAGTACAAATTGGTCAACTTATGATCTTGTACAGCCTGTCATATCGACAAAATATTTGACTAGAGAAGAGTTACAGGAAATATTTTATGAAATGCAAGAGCTGATGTAAATAAAATATTGAGAAGGAGATATTATGGATAGAATAGTTGTTGAATTAAAAGGTAATTTAGTATTCTGTGGTGTGGACAAGGGATATTTTGAAATAGAGGGTCAAAACGGTATATTTGTTGAAACTGACAGTGAATATGGATTGAAGGTATGGTGCCCAGAAAAAATGATTGAAAAGATTCACAGAATTAATATTAAAGAGGAGGTTTAACATGGTCATTGAATTAAATAAGGATGTAATAATTAAGAAACATAATAATATAGGATTACTTATCAATACAGAGCAAGCTAGATACCGTAAATTAAATAGTTCAGGCCTTGTTATTGCTGAATTTTTGCAGGAATCACCTAAAATGAGCAGAGATGAACTATTTGCTAAATTAAGTAATCATTATTGTATACCAAAAAAATTATTGGTAGACGATGTTAATAAATTTCTAGATGAGTTGATAGAATTAGGTTTCTTAAAAGACAGTTCTAGTGAAGAAAAAAATATTGTACCAAATGATGATTTTACAGGTAACGGTTTGTGGTTAAAGGTTACAAATCGTTGCAATCTAAAATGTGTATATTGTTATGCCAATTCAGGAACATTTGACTCTAAAAGTGAACTTTCCATTGAGGAAATTGAAAGTTTATTATCTACTATGACCGAGCCAATTAAAAAGATAATTATAACAGGAGGAGAACCTCTTTTAAGGTATGACATATTAGATATAATTAGGCTATGTAATAAATATGGAAAAGTACAATTATTAACAAATGGTACTTTAGGTGATGCGGAATTATATAAAAATATACTTCAGCTTGTTGACAGTATTCAGATTTCAATTGATTCAGATATATCAGAATATCATGATAGGAATCGAGGTGCTGGTAGTTTTGAAAAAGCTGTTAATAATGCAAAAATCATCAGTGAAATTGACAACTCCAAACTGGCGATTGCCATGACACCTACTCCAAAATATAAACCAGATATCGTTGATATGATAAAATTCTGCCAAAGTATTGGAGTATATCAATTACATATTAATAGGTTCGTGCCTTATGGTAGAGCTATAAAATACGAAGATGATTTTGACCTCCAAGAATTTTATAACTGGGTAGATAAAGGATATGAATATATTTATGAAACTTATGTAAGCTATTATAAACAGAATAGGAAATTCAATTTCCTCTTAGATGTGGCATCTGATTTAAACCGAGAAGTTTATTCAACAAATAGAAAATGCTCTTGTGGCATAAATCATAATCTTTTAAGTATTGACTGTAATGGAGATGTATATTTATGTCCTTCACTTCATAAAAAAGAACTTATTCTTGGAAATATAAAAGAAAAGTCGCTGGTGGACATAAAATTAGACAGTAAAAAAAGATTTAAAAGCTTTTCGGTAGGAGATTTAGATAAATGTAAAGACTGTGAATTAAAGTATTTCTGCGCTGGTGGATGCAGGGCAATTGCTTTAAATAATACAAATGATTTATATGGTGTAGAGAATAATTGTGCTGTTTATAAAAAACGTATATTAGACTTAATGGTGAGGTAATCTAATGAAATTACTGATAAGGTCTTTTCTAAAGAAAAATATTGCATTCCTTAGTTTTAGTGTTATCTTACAGACTATAGCCAATATATGCACAATCATAATTCCGTTAAGTTATCAATACTTAATAGATAAAATAATTTTAAAAAATTCATTTGATAAGTTACCTTATTATGTTGTCGGTATTTTAGTAGTATTTATAGTGTACATGATAACAGATATTTTTTCAAATAAAGTATTTATTAAGTATACAATTGAATTTAAGAAAATATTGGAAAAAAGTGTAATGGCAACTCTTTTAAAGTCTGAGGACAAAGCCATGAAAAAGGCTACTAAAGGAGAAGTTATTACAAGGTTAGCTCAGGATATTGATACAGTCATTAATTTCTGGGCAGAATATTTTATAGCACTTTTAATGGGTGTAGCAGAGTACCTTATAGTTATAATCGTTATTTTCAGGATACATTTTGCATTAGGTCTGATAAGTTTGGTAGCTACTCCCCTGTTTTACCTGTTAAGTAAGAAAATGGGCAAAAATATTGGAGAAGCAAGCATCAAACTCAGAAACAGCAGTGAGAAATTTATTGAACAGATTGATGAATGTCTTGATAGCCGTGAAACAGTGAAAATTTACAATTGTTTTAATTATGAATATAACAGATATGTGAATACTTTAAAAACTTATTTAGGAAATACCAAATGGTTGATGAATATTACACTTCTGTCTAAAAAATTTATAGGGGGATTAAGTATACTATTTCCTCTAATAATACTACTAAGTGGTAGTTTTCTTATTTCACTGGAACAGATTACACTAGGTTCTTTAATCAGTGTATTATCAAGTCTCAATTATATATTAGCTCCTTCTGCTATGTTATCAAACAGCTTAATAGCATATAAGCAAGTTAAGGTATCTTACAATAGGCTCCTTCCATTTTTTGAACGCGAAAAAAATATGAATGAGGAGACAGAAACTATAAAAGAGCCTTTACCCTCGTTTGATAAGTGTACCGAAGTGCCTGTATTCTCCGTTAATAAATTATATTTTCAGTATGAAGATTATGAGGTATTAAAAAATATTTCATTTCAAATTAATCAGAAAGATTTTATCAGCATAGTAGGAGATAACGGAACTGGAAAAACTACATTGATTAGAATTTTATCTGGACTATTGGAGCCAACCCAAGGTGAAATATTTATTAATGGATTATTGCTTAATAAGGATACTGTAAACAAAGTCAGAGAAGATATCAGCATTGTAATGCAGAAGGAATTTCTTTTTCAGGATACCATTGAAAATAATATACTTCTTCAAAAAACAGATTCATTAAATGAAATAGCTAAAAAAGTGATAGATTCTAAACTTTTATGCCTAGATGTGGGCAAGAATGGTTCAAAACTATCTGGCGGAGAAATACAAAAGGTAGCTATAGCAAGAGCACTTCAAAAAAATAGTAATATATTTATGATAGATGAAGGTAGTACAAATTTTGATAAGCGTTCACGAGAAACCTTATACGAGATTCTCCAAGCATTGAAAGGCAAGAAAACCATTATGGTAATAGACCACTATTTATCATATATTTCTCTCAGTGACAAAGTATTATATTTTCAAGATAAGGAACATATATTTTTAGATACACATGAATCATTATATAACAATAACAGCCACTATAGAGATTTTTACTCCAGTATGGAAGCAATATAACATGGAGGTGAATTATGGATCATAATGAAATAAAAATAGAAGATTATACTATTAATAGTAATATCACATTAAAAAAAAGAATCGATAAGAAAATTTCTGTAGTTAATCAAGATGGCGTCAGAGAAGTTCTGGATATCGGTGCTTCTTATTTACTTGATCTTTTTAATGCGAGAAAGTTTGATATAATTACTCAATTAAATAAAGGCAGTCATACAGAAATTAAAAGGCTAATTGATAAGGGAATATTAGTGACTGATAAGTCAAATAAAATCTTTGATTTAACGCCTAGATGGACTTTAGAAGAAGTTTTCTTTGAACTTTCAAAACGATGCAATTTAAATTGCAAGCACTGTTATATTCCAGAAGATATAAATAAATTGGAACTTACTTTTGATGATTGGATCAAACTAACTGATATTTGTGCCACACTTGGAGTATATATGATAAAATTAACTGGTGGCGAACCTATGATTAATTCTTATTTTTTCGATTTAGTTGAATACATCAAAAGTAAAAATATTAAAATTCGACTATATACAAACGGAAGCTATTTGAATCATGAAAATATAAATAAACTGAAGTTATTGGGGCTAGATGAGATTCAAATAAGTATGGATGGAGCCTGTGAAAAAACACATGATAATTTTAGAAATACGAAAGGTAATTTTAGTAGAATCCTTACAGCCCTACCGCTATTAGAAAGTAATGGTTTTGCCGTTACTCTCTCATTTACTGTTTCTTCATTCAATGTTAAAGAATTAGATAACTTTATACAGTTAGTTAGAAACTATAAGAACATAAAAGTAGTAGTAAGTCCTTATATAAATTACCATCAGACTTATCAAAATAAAAATGACTTTTTGGATATAAAAGATGAGGATATCATAAAAATAAAAAATTGTTTTAATGAAAATAAGGACATATGGTCCGATAAAACTAGGTATTATTTATCTTATTCAAATAAGTATATTGGATTTTGTGGTATGGGTGTATATAGTTTATATATTGATTCTAATGGAAAAGTAATGTTATGTCCACTACTTAACCAAGAGGAAAATCTTGTTGGAGATATTCATGAGGAAAGCTTAAATAATTTATGGGAGCATTCACCTTTGTTAGTGGAGTATCGGAGTAAAACAATAGCTGACATTAGTGACTGTAATACATGCAGCAACTCATATACTTGCAGAGGAGGCTGCCGTGCACGTGCATTTTTTAAACATAAAAATCTATTAACTAAAGACCCAATAAGTTGCAAAATGTACATATGAGGTGGATTATGGTTAGAAAATTTGAAAGAATATTATTAGTAAATTGCACTTTGGACAAGATTAGCAGACAAAAAATTAAAAATACCGTATCAACACCTAACCTTGGTTTGCTTTCAATCGCATCCGTTTTAATTATGCATGGATATAAAGTAAAAATAATTGATTTTTTTGTGGAAGATATATCAGAAAATGAATATATTAATATTTTACATACTTGGAATCCTTCAGTGATAGGATTTTCAGTTTATACCAGAACATCCCCTTTCTATAATCGGATTATGAAAATAACGAAACAAAGTGGATTTAATGGAATAACAATTGCTGGAGGACCTCATTCTACATTTAATGAAGAAGAAATGTTGAAAAATACAAAAGTAAATTATGTAATTAAAGGAGAAGGAGAATTTACTTTTCTTAAATTATTAGAACATTTAAATTATCCAGATCAATTCCCGTTAAAATATGTAGAAGGAGTATCATATATTGAAGAAGATAATGTGATTATTAATGAAAAGTTTAAATTCATCGGAAAATTAGATGCATTGCCTCTTCAACCTATCGGGTTAATAGATCCATCTAATTATTCTACTGCATTTACTATGATTACCAGCCGTGGTTGTCCTGGAAACTGTATATATTGTTCATCTAGAAGTATGTCCGGCAATAAGTACCGGATGAGAAGTGCAGAAAACATTATATGTGAGATGATATATCTAAAAGATATATTAAAAACAGATAAAGTAGTTTTTTTAGATGATACTTTTACAGCCATTCAAAGCCGTTTCAACAGATTTATAGAGCTTTTAAGGCATTTGGAATATAAGTTTAGCTATAGAATTGAATCTAGAGGTGATACCCTGATAGAAAAAAATTTAGACGACCTAAAAGATACTAATTGTAATGTAATACATGTAGGAATTGAAAGCGGATCACAGGAAGTAATTAATAAAATAGGCAAAAAAATTAATTTGTCTGAAACCATACAAAGATTGCTATATGGTAATAAGATAGGTATCCATATGGTTGCCAGTTTCATAATCGGTCATTATTGTGATAATAAAGAAACCATTAGAGAAACCATAGAATTAATGAAACATCTTAAAAAAGCAGGAGTAGAAGTTTCTGTAGCTTCTTGTACACCTTTTCCTGGGACAGTGTTATATGAAAACCGCGATAGACTAAATGTGAAGATATTAGCATCCTCTTGGCAGGATTATGATTTTGGCAATGTTATTATAGAAACAGAATTTTTAAAAAATGAAGAATTACGTGAATTATTATTTGAGGCTGTTATGGTAAGCATGTAGATTAAAAGGGTAAGTCCATTCAAAATTTAACTGCCCGAATGTGTCCAATTCGGGCAGTCAAATAAATTAATCATTATTCTTTCTTAATTTTATTACATTCCATGATAATTTTCCTAATGTAGCCTTGACATTTCCATCCTCAATAGCAGCATTTCCATTACTGTTAGGAACAACATTATTTGGATTTTCTTTAGTATTTGTAGCTTTAATATCACTATTTTCTAAAGTTATATGCTCAACAACTTCAAATGTACCAAATCCATTGAGTTCTACATCAAGAGTAATACTATTATCTGTATCCTTATTAACTGCAAATATTGTTATTTCATTATTGTCATCACTGATAACAGCGACAGCATCTATACATGGAACATCTGTAAAATCCTTACTATCGTACTTAGGAGACTTTATAATTGAGTTTAAAACTGTGCCCCTTCCATAAATAGATGTATGAAGATAAGGATAGAAAATTGTCTGTTTCCATACACTACCACCATTTTCAGTCATAATTGGAGCAATGACGTTAACCAACTGAGCAAGACATGCTATTTTCACGCGGTCTGCATTTTTCAGAAGAGTTATTAGCATACTTCCAACTAATAAAGCATCTTCAAAATTATATACATCCTCAAGACGATGAGGAGCTATTGACCATCTCTCTATTTTCTTGTCCTCTTCATTTGAATGGAACCATACATTCCACTCATCAAAGGAAAGGTTTATTTTTTTCTTTGAATGCTTTTTGGCTTTCACATAATCACAAATGGCTACTACTGATTTTATAAAGTCATCCATATCTAGTGATCTTGCAAGATAGTTTTTTATATCGTTATCTTGGTTCCCATAATAAGTATGTAAAGAAATATAATCAACATGCTCATATGTATGCTCCAGTACTGTAGCTTCCCACTGTCCAAATGTAGGCATCCCGCTTCCTGAACTACCACATGCTACTAATTCAATCGTTGGGTCTACCCATTTCATCATTTTTGCAGTTTCACATGCTAATCTTCCATACTCATCAGCTGTCTTAGCACCAATTTGCCATGAACCATCCATCTCATTTCCAAGGCACCATGTTTTAATATTGTGCGGTTGGCTATATCCATGTGATTTTCTCAAGTCACTCCAGTATGTACCTTCCTCTAGATTACAATATTCCACTAAATTTCTGGCAGCATCTGCTCCCCTAGTACCCAAATTTACCGCCATCATGACTTCTGTTCCAATGTCTTTTGCCCACTGGCAAAACTCATTTGTTCCTACAGAATTTGTCTCAATTGTTGACCAAGATAATTCTGCGCGTCTTGGACGCTTTTCAATAGGCCCTACTCCATCTTCCCAATTATATCCCGAAACGAAATTTCCACCAGGATAACGAATTATTGGTACTTGTAACTCTCTAACTAATTCTGCAACATCCTGACGGAATCCTAGCCTATTAGCTGTAGGATGATTTGGTTCATAAATTCCTCCATAAACTGCTCTGCCTAAATGCTCAATAAATGATCCAAATATTCTTTTGTCCACGTCGCCTATAACGTAGTCCTTGTTAAGGATGATTCTTGCTATCGTCATACTAACCTCCCACGCCCCATTTGGGTGCTAAAATTTTATTAATAATATCGTGGAGGTACGCATTGTTAAAAGCATACAACCACATTTTTTTATTGCTAACCTCCCACGCCCCATTTGGGCAAAAAATATAATTATATTATTTGGAAAATCTAAATTCTTTGGATTGCTGACTTCTATCACTCTCATTTGGTACAAAATATTCAAAAATATATTAGAGCATATTGGCTTATACTTCTGTACTTACTTAAAGCTTCTCTTAAACTAATATTACAATTATTCTTGAAGAATGAATTTAATATAATCATATTAATGTTCAAAAAATATGAAGTCAATACTATTAATTAACACTTTATACCTAAAAATTTTTTACAACATACCAAGTATTGTGATATTATTAATTTATCCCCAGTATAACGAGGCATAAAAGTATCCTCCACTTCTATAAGTGGCAGATATCGTTTTGGTTTTCAGGCGGTGACAAAATTCCCGCCCAACTTACACGCTGCTTATACTAATGGAATTTATCTAAAATTGAAACTTACAATAGAAATTTTCAATAGAAATTTTCAATAGAAATTTTCAATAGAAATTTTCATTTTGAATCTAGGCGTTATAAAACCTACTAAGTTAAACTCTCAGCAGCTAATCTTATTATAAATTTTGAAATTATACTTTATCAAAATATTTCTAGGGGGAAATTATGTATAAGGTTTTTATAGTAGAGGATGAAATTGTAATACGAGAAGGTATCAAGAACAAAATTCATTGGGAAGACGAGGGTTTCATAATTGTAGGAGACGAGAGTGATGGCGAATTAGCTTATCCTATGATTATTAAAGAGCAGCCGGATATTCTGATTACTGATATAAAAATGCCATTTATGGACGGTCTTGAATTAAGTAAGTTACTGAAAAAGGAAATGCCGCAGCTAAAAATCATAATTATAAGCGGATATAGTGATTTTGGTTATGCACAAAAAGCAATTGATATTGGTGTCAGTGAATATCTGCTCAAGCCCATCACATCCGATAAACTGGTTACTGCAGTAAAAAATGCAGCTTCAGCAATTGAAAAGGAACGAAAAGATAAACAGATACTAGAACAGTATCAGCTTTTGGTTTATCAGAAGCAAGGAGAAAAAAGAACAGATTTTTTTAATGCATTAGTTAGTGGCAAAATGTCTCTTTCACAAATTATTGAGCAGGAAAAGGAACTTGGAATTGATATGGTAGCAAGAGCCTACTGCGTTATGCTATTTCAATTTAAAGGTCAAGAGGATATGTACGAGTATTCAAATGAAATAGTACAATGTGAAACTCGAATGACTCAAGCTTTAAATAGATATCCCGACATAAAAGTATTTGAGCGCGGTATGGATGGATGGGCTTTTATACTTATGGGTGAAAATGATTTGCAAATTAAAGAATTAACTAAGGAACTTTGCAATTTATTAATTGATATCTGTGGTAACAAGACACATTATTTCGGAGGAATCGGCAGAGTTGTTCATCGTATCCGGGACATGCAGCAATCCTATCTTGATGCTAATAGTGCTTTTTCCCTCCGTTATTTTGAAAGCAGAGATCAGTTCTTATCTTATAATGATGTACGAAATATTAAGGCTCAAGTAGGAAACAGAATTAGTGTTAGTGAGTTAAATCTTGAGAAGCTTGACAGAGATTTATTGGAAGAATTTTTAAAAAGGGGAACAATTAATGATGTAGATGAATTTGTAGACAGCTATTTTGATGGATTTGGTTCTAATGCTATGAAATCAACCATCTTCCGTCATTATATTATAATGGATGGATATTCAGCTATCGTAAAATTCCTCAATACATTGAAATACCCAAAAGAAAAGATAGATACCATTCTTAAGGACATGAATAATATCATTGATCATCTTTCTAGTTTTGACGACTGCTGCAAATTTTATAAATCAATACTAAAAGAAGCAATTGATCTTCGAAATAAGAATAGTCAAAAAAGATATGCCAGTCTTATTGAACGTGCAAAGGAATATATGCACCTTAATTATTCTATGAGTGATCTTACACTAGATCAAGTCGCAGCTACGGTTAACCTAAGTCCCAACTACTTTAGTTCCCTTTTTAATCATGAAACTGGCATGACATTTATTGAATATCTAACAGATATCCGAATGGAAAAAGCAAAAGATTATTTAAGATGTTCAAGCAAAAAAATAAGTGAAATTGGATTTTTAGTAGGATATTTAGATTCCCATTATTTTAGTTACATATTTAAAAAAACACAGAATTGTACACCATCGGAATACAGGATGCAAGGTAAAGGTGAAGAATGATAAACTATAATGATAGAAAACAAATCAAGTATCCCTTAAGGCTGAAGCTTTTTATGGTAGCAATTGTTATTATCATACCTATGATTATTCTCTCGGTTTACCAAATTACTGCTCTGTACAACTATAGTACATCTTACGATGCAATAGTCCGAAGAATTACTTCAGCTAATAATTATAATCTCAACTTCAAAGAGGAAATGGATGAAAGTATGTATAAGATTGTTGTAGAATCAGAGACTTTCGAATCCATTGAAATAAATAGTGATTTAAAGAATCCTTACAAGTTGATTGAAGATGCAAGAGAAAATTTTACTAATCTCAAGAAGATAACCTCAAGCAGAGAAAGCCTTGATTGGATTAAACGTATACTGCTTAATCTTGATACTCTTAATGATAGAATTAATGAAATACGTGATAATCTAAATCAAAAGGGACATTATGAAGAAAATATTCAAATGCTGGAATCTGATATTTATATTCTGACAGAAATGTTTCAAGAGGAAATTCAGTATTACCTTTATTATGAAACCCAAAATTTCGAAGAAATTAGACAAAACCTTAATGAGCAAGTAACCAATGCAATTTGGATAATGATTGTTGCATTATCTTTTATAATTGTAGCATCTATTTTAGTCAATATTTTTGTGACAGAAAGTATTACAAAACCAATCCGAACATTATGCGATAAAACCGCCATGGTTGCAGGGGGAGATTTTACAACTAGAACCACCTGCGATAATCATGATGAACTATCAATACTATCCGACAGCTTTAACGACATGGCTTCTAAGCTGGAGCAACAGGTTAAAAGTATAAAGCTTGAACAGGAAAACTTAAGGCATATGGAATCAAAGCTTCTTCAAACTCAGATTAATCCACATTTTTTGTATAATACATTAGACACAATTATATGGCTTATTGAAGGAGATAAAAATAAAGAAGCTATTGATATGGTAGTATCTCTTTCTGAATTTTTCAGAATCGTTGTTAGTAAAGGTAAAGATTTCATTACCGTCCGTGAAGAAGAAACACATATAAAAAGTTATCTGCAGATACAACAGTCACGATATAAAGATATCCTTGATTACGAGATTAATATTCCTGAGGAATTGTATGGATATCAAATTTTGAAGCTTACAATGCAGCCAATCATTGAAAACTCCTTATACCATGGTATAAAAATGTTAAGGGCTATAGGAAAAATAACAGTAACTGGTGAAATATTAGATGGTATAATTTATTTCCATGTAATTGATAATGGAATTGGAATGGATGAACAGAAATTAAGTGCCTTGAGAAAAGAAATTGAAAGACCAGGTAGCAAGCAGAGCTCTGGGTTTGGGCTTGCAAATGTTAATAAACGAATAAAACTAAACTATGGTAATAATTATGGTCTGACTATACAAAGCACAAAAGGAAAAGGTACAGACATCACAATTAAAATTCCTGCAAGGATAGCAGAAGTTGAACGAATTGAGGTGGGCTATGAGTAAAAATGTTAGAATAGTATTTTGGATTTTCTTTATTGGATTGATAACGCTTGCAAGTTGTAGTCTGAGACCATCAAAAAACTTCCAAAGCAATGAAACTGTAAAAGCAGAGCATATGGATTCTGATCTAATAATTGTAGGTTTTTCCCAGCTTGGTTCTGAATCAGACTGGCGTACGGCAAATACTAAATCTATTCAAAATGCGTTTTCAAAAAAGAATGGTTTTTCTTTGATTTTTTCAAATGGCAGACAGAGACAAGAAAATCAGATTAAGGCCATAAGAAGCTTTATATTTCAAGAGGTTGATTATATTGTGATTGCCCCAGTAACAGAAACAGGATGGGATACAGTACTTCAAGAAGCAAAACAAGCAGGTATTCCAGTAATAATTGTAGATCGAATGATCGAAACAGAGGATGATAGTCTTTATGTCGCATGGGTAGGCACTGATAAGTATGCTGAAGGTAGCAGAGCAGGACAGTGGTTGGAACAACATCTAAAAGGAAAAAATAATGATACTATAAATATCGTTGTCTTGGAAGGTACTCCAAATTCAACAGCTCAAATTGGACGTTCTAAGGGCTTTGAGGATATAGCAAAAAAACATAAAAATTGGAATATTCTTGCACGTGAAAATGGCGATTTTACTAAAGCAAAGGGCAAGGAAGTAATGGAGAAATTATTGCAAAAATATGATGACATTGATGTATTAGTTTCACAAAATGATGACATGACTTTCGGAGCAATAGAGGCAATACGTGAAATGGGATTAACCTGTGGTGTCAACGGTGATATAACCATCATTTCCTTTGACGCTGTTTCGGAAGCCTTTGACAAAATGGAAGAGGGCTTAATTAATGTTGATATTGAATGTAACCCATTGCAAGGGCCAATGATAGCACAGATAATAGGCCGCTTGGAAAGAGGCGAAAAAGTCGAAAAAATATCATATGTGACTGGAAAGGTATTTGAAGCTGAAAGAGCAAGTAGGGACCGCATTGGACGTAGTTATTAATTATTTGTACCCATATCATAATATAGAATAAATATGTTGTTTTTTATAATGATTTAATTTATGTATCTTTCAACTTATGTTATGTACTTGTTTTGAACTCGAAGAGTAAAATTTATTTTTCCTACTAACAGAGTTTTAAAAAAATTAGTAAAATAAGTTAAACTAATATAGTTTATCCCATATAGTAAAATTTTATACAAAAATCATAAAAATCTTAACCAACAAAATAGCAAAAAATAAGCTCAGTAAAAATATCTACAAAGAATGGGACTTTTTCCGTATTTTTATGTGTACAAGTTTCATATACTTTTAAATGTAAAAAGAAAACTCAAAAATATGAGTTAATTATGATTGGAGGAAATATCCATGAAAAAACTATTATCATTAGTTCTAGCATTGTCTCTAGTACTTACAATTGCAGCGTGCGGCAATAAATCAGCTGGCGGTGATGACAGCAAATCAGGTGACAAAGTTACTGTAGGTGTTGTTCAAACAAACGCTAACGAATCAGATTGGCGTACAGCTAACACAAAATCATTCGAAGCGGCTTTTAAAGAAGCAGGTTTTACATTAAAGATGGTATATGGTGAGGGAGATCATGCAAAACAAATCTCTCAGGCACAGCAACTTATCCAAGAAGAAGTTGACTATCTTGTTGTTTTAGGACTTCAGTCAGCTGGTTGGGAAGATGTTGCTAAATCAGCTAAAGAAGCTGGTATTCCTTTTATTATGGCTGACCGTAAGCTTGATCTTGATGAAGATCTTTACACTGCAATGGTATGTTCCGATTTCGAAGCGGAAGGTAACAAAGCTGTTGATTGGTTAAAGAAACAAGCACTCAAAGAATATAAAATAGTTGTTCTTGGTGGTGACACAGGATCTTCTGCTCAATTAGGTCGTTCTAAAGCAATTGAAGATGGTGCGAAAGCAAATGGTTGGGATATCGTATTCAACCAAAACATGAAGGGTTGGGACGAAACTCTTGCAAAGCAGGCTGTTGCTGACTTAATTGCATCTGGAACTAAATTCAATGTTGTTTATGCTGAAAACGACAACATGGCTCGCGGTGCTTGCGATGCAATGGATGCTGCTGGTATTACATATGGTAAGGATGGAGATGTAAAGGTTATCGCTTTTGATGCAAACAAGTGGGCACTTGAAAAAGTACTTGCTGGCAAATTCAACCTTGACGTAGAATGTAATCCACTTCATGGTCCACGTATTGTAGAACTTATCAACAAGCTTGAAGCTGGTGAAACTGTTGAAAAGAACGCTTTCGTTTCAGAGGAAATGTTTGATTGTGATACAATCACACAAGAAATAGTTGATAATCGTAGCTATTAATTATAAATTTAATTTTGTTGATAATCCCTGTGATTTTTAACAAGTTAACAATGTAAGCTAGATTGAAATGCGCGGCACCAAGTATTTGGATATTATTTTCAGTGCTTGGGTCGTGCATTTCTCAAATAAAAGAAGTGGCAGGATAATATAAAATATCGTGTCTGAACGGAGGTTTGAGTATTATTACTATGCAGAACACCGTACTTTCAATGCGAAATATATATAAGAGTTTCCCAGGTGTACGAGCTTTGCAGAATGTCAATTTTACTTTGCGTGAAGGAGAAATTCACGCACTTATGGGTGAAAATGGCGCTGGCAAGTCCACTCTAATAAAGGTTTTGACAGGAGTTCACGCCAAGGATGCTGGAGAAGTTCATATTAAAGGTATCGATAAACCAGTTAATATCAAATCTCCACAGGAGGCTCAAAAACTTGGTATAAGCACTGTGTATCAAGAAATAACATTGTGTCCAAATCTAACAGTTGCTGAAAATTTATTTATCGGTAGAACAAATGATCTTGTACTTGATTGGAAGCAGATAAATAACAAGGCAGAAAGTATTCTTAACAGTCTCGAGATACCCGCAAAGCCTACTCAGCAATTATCCAATTGCTCTATAGCAGTTCAGCAAATGGTAGCCATTGCACGTGCTGTTGATATGGACTGCAAGGTATTAATACTTGACGAGCCTACATCCTCACTAGATGAGCAAGAGGTTGCCAAGCTGTTTACACTTATGCGTGAACTCAAGAGCAGAGGTGTAGGAATAATATTTGTTACCCATTTTCTTGATCAAGTGTATGCTTTATGCGATAAAATTACAGTTTTGCGAAATGGCGAACTAGTTGGAGAATATCAAATTAAGGATTTGCCTAGAGTAGAACTAGTTGCCAAAATGATGGGTAAGGAACTTGGTGATTTGGCTGAAATACATAACAATTCCAGTTCTAGTTCTGACGGCACAAAAGAAGCAATAATTGAAGCAGAAGGACTTTCAAGTTCTTCTGGAATTAAGCCATTTAACTTCACTGCATACAAGGGCGAAGTAACAGGATTTGCTGGGTTACTAGGCTCTGGCCGTAGTGAGTGTGTACGTGCTATTTTCGGTGCCGACAAAGTAACAAAAGGCAAACTTAGAATTAAAGGTGAAGAAGTAAACATTACGTCTCCACTAAAAGCCATAAAGAAAGGAATCGGATATCTTTCCGAGGATCGTAAAAGAGACGGAATCATTGGTGATCTATCAGTTCGCGATAATATTATACTTGCACTTCAGGTTATGAGAGGCTTTTTCAGGCCATTTACTAAAGCTCAGGCACAGGAATTTGCAGATGAGTATATAAGTCTCCTCGGCATAAAAACAGCTTCAGCAGATACCCCTATCAATGCGTTATCTGGTGGAAATCAGCAAAAGGTAATTCTTGCCCGTTGGTTACTTACTCATCCCGATTATCTTATACTTGATGAGCCAACACGTGGAATTGATATCGGCACTAAGGTAGAAATTCAAAAGCTAGTGTTAAAGCTTGCTTCTGAGGGTATGAGCATCACATTTATTTCTTCAGAGATTGAAGAAATGTTGCGTACCTGCTCTAGACTGATTGTTATGCGTGACTTGTATGTAGTAGGAGAATTAAAGGGAGAAGATATGACACAGGATAAAATAATGTATACCATTGCGGGAGGAGTAAGCCAAAATGAACAAAATCAGTAGCGAACTTGATACCGACCGTTCTACATCTGTTATTAAATTAATAACTAAACACAGATTGTTTATTCCCATTGCGTTTCTTGCATTCTTATTGTTAATTAATATATTTATCAATCCAGGTTTCCTTAAAATCAGCTTGGGTAGTGACAGTACTGGAAATCCCGTTTTAATAGGGAACTTGATTAATATACTAAGTAATTCCACTGAACTTGTTATTCTTGCTATTGGAATGACACTAGTTACAGCCTCCTCTAGAGGTCAAGATATCAGCGTAGGTGCTACAATCGCCATAGTCGGAGGAGTGATTATGCGAGTCCTATGCGGGAATGAAACACAGCCAACAGAATTACATGCACCGATAATTGTTGCTCTTTTACTCGGATGCTTAGCTGGTATGGCTTGTGGAGCTTTTAATGGCATTCTTGTTGCAAAATTTAATATACAACCTATGGTAGCAACACTCATCCTCTTTACAGCCGGCCGTTCAATTGGCTCTATGGCAATGGGAGGACTTAAGCCAAAGGCTGTTGCATCCTTTGGGTATTACGGTAACTTTATACCAGGAGTACCAATACCTACACCAATACTTATTACGGTTGTAATTATTGCAATAACTTTTCTTATGTTGAAAAAAACCAACCTTGGTCTGTACACACAGGCTGTAGGAATCAATGATAAATCCTCAAGACTTAACGGTCTTAACCCAGCTAAAATTAAATTTTTGACATATGTTATTTTGGGTCTTTGTGTGGGTATCGCCGGTTTCATTCAGTCAAGCAGAGTACAAACTGTAAATCCTTACACAATAGTACCTAGTATTGAAATGGATGTTATTTTGGCTGTCGCCCTTGGCGGTAATTCACTGGGCGGTGGTAAATTTAACATGACTGGCTCAATTATTGGAGCATATACTATCCAGACACTTACTTCAATGTTGACTACACTTAATGTCAACACAAATGCTGTTCCAGTCTTTAAGGCAGTGATAATTATTATACTTGTAGCCATTCAAACACCAGTTATTAGAGAGTTTTTTGGCAAAAGAGTTGCATTATCCAGATTGACTGATAGCAATGTAAAGGAGAGTGGTTAGTATGTTATTCTCTAATAAAACTCAAGATGCAAACAATTTAACAGTCATTCAAAAGAAGCTTTCTCGTAAAGATTCTATGACTGATACAGCCTTCTTACTTACAATTACTATTTCGCTGTTTATCGCAATATATGCTCTCTCCATCATATTCCTTGGAGATAAGGGTTTCAACAAGGTTCAAATGTTCTTTAACCTTTTTAATGAAAATGCAGCACTTATAGTAATTGCTTGTGGTCTTTCAGTTGTTATGATAACAGGCAGTATTGACATTTCTGTAGGAGGCTCTACTGCACTTATATGCACGGCTTGTATTGTTTGCCTAAATAATTATAACTTTAATTTTTATACAGCTTTACTTTTGGCCTTAGCCATAGGTCTTACTTTTGGAGCAGTTCAGGGGTTCCTTATTGCATATCTTGATATGCAGCCCTTTATTGTTACGTTGGCAGGAATGTTCTTAGGCAGAGGATTAGTTGCTCTTATTGAAGTCAATCAGATACAGGTTAAAAATGCTGACTTTGAGAAGTTATCTGGTTCACGATTACAGATTCCTTTTATAGGAGACTATAATAGAAAAGGTGACTTTATTCAATCAAAGTTGGAATATGGAGTTATCGTAGCACTTATTATTGTTTGTATTATGTATTGGATACTCAGAAAAACAAACCTTGGACGCAGCTTCTATGCTGTAGGTGGAAATTCCCAAAGCGCCTTGATGCTTGGAATAAACGTCAGACGAACAAGGTTTAATGCTCATTTGCTTTGCGGATTACTTGCAGGTATAGGCGGGTTCTTGTACCTTTTCCATACACGTTCTGGTTCTGTTCAACAAGCAACTGGCCTTGAAATGGATGCAATTGCTGCTTCTATCATTGGAGGAACACTGCTCACTGGTGGTGTTGGAAATATATTCGGTACTTTATTCGGTGTGTTAACAAGCGGAATTGCATTACTAGTAGTTACAGCAATAGGTAGTCAAGATCCATGGTGGCCGCAAATTACACGTGCAGCAATGCTCTGCTTCTTTATTGTACTGCAGAGTATAATTTGCTCAAGAAAAAAAACTAATAAATTATAGCTTAACATTAGAGAGTGTTACTGTTTTTTTCACTCTCCACTAAAATTAGATTATTGGAATCCCCTTTTCAATAAAGGAATATAGGAATTAATTTGTCTGAAATTTATGAGGTTCACATTAGACTCATGATTTCAATTGTTCCAACAAATCAATTCCTATATTCCGAAAAAACTATTAAATCTTGTAAGCTTTTCTTTTCTAGAAATACTTGCTTTTTTATTAAAAATGTATTATTATATTATTTGCGTCGTGACAATTACGATATTTTATATGCGCCCGTAGCTCAATTGGATAGAGCGTCTGGCTACGGACCAGAAGGTTGTGGATTCGATCTCTGCCGGGCGCGCCAAATCACATGGTTAGAGCCTATAAGTATAAAAGCTTATAGGCTTTAGTTTTACTTATGGCTAACATAGTCAAAAGTAAAATTATTTTCATCATCAATATCGCTATCATCCTCTTTTCTTAAATAATAAATATAATCAAATTGTTATACGAATTTATTCTTATAATATTGTTTTTCAGCATGATAGTAACTAATAATATTCTGTGCTTTGTGTCTTTTTTCATATCTTCTTTTATTTCAACAAAACTACCTATTAAGATTTTTTAACCCTATAAAAATAAGAGCCTCATCTATATACGTTGTAATGAATTGAATAAATTGAAAAGAATTTTTTATGTAAAAACTATCCTATGTTTTGCTTTTTATGATTATTTATTCTATTAATTCCAAAATTTTATCAAAAAATAAAGGATAATTATTTTTAATGCAGAATACTGTATTATGATAAATTAAAACAAACATAGAATAATCAGTGTTAAATTTTCACTTAACAAAAGGATGCGTACATATGGCAAATGAAAAATGTATCAGAGACCCAATTCATAATTACATATATTTAACAGATGTTGAGTTTAAACTTATAAAACATCCTTTATTTCAGCGATTAAGATTTATTACTCAAAACGGGGCAGCATATTATACATACCCATCAAATAGAAACTGTCGTTTTCTGCATTCTCTTGGATGTATGAAATTGGGAGGAGATATTTTTTTATATTCTACAGAGAATTTATCTGATAATGATGTAAAGGAATATTTGAAGCAATCCTATAAAATGTTAGAAAATATAGCAACCGACAATCTGACAACTCCCATTAGTGATATAACTAAAGAATTTATTTCTACAAAAGATAAAACATTTGATAAATATGGGCTATCTTTGTGGATAAATAAATCTTCTATAGAGAATGAAATGAAAAAAGAAGTATTTCAAATGCAATTTGCACGAGCGGTTTTGTTTCAAAGTGTAAGACTTGCATGTATACTCCACGACATAGGTCATTTCCCGTTTAGCCATGCTGTGGAAAGAGCCTTTAGTCAATATTTAGATTATTTAAACCCAAGAGTAAAAGAATCAGACGATATATACATAAAGTACAATTCGAAAGTTAAATATGTTGAAAAGCAAATCCATGAAAGAATTGGATTAGGAATATTGCAAGAAATTATTCCATCAAATGAGAAAGACTTTCATAAGCTATGCAGGCATTTAGCGAGAATAATTCTTATTGGATCACATACAGAATATAATAATATAGTGCATCCTTTACATACTATTATATCAAGTGAGTTGGATTCTGATAGACTTGACTATTCATTGAGAGATCCACGTTCATCTGGTCTTGAACTAGGGGCATTTGATATTGAGAGACTAATAAGCAATTTTACAATAGTAAGAGAAGGTGAGAAGTTTGAAATATTACCAAAGGTAAATGCTCTTTCTTCTATCGAAAGTTTCTATCACCAGCGTTTCCTTACATATAAGTATTTAATATATCATCACAGTAAAGCACGTATGGACGAAATTGTAAAAGAAATAACTGTTTTATTAGTTGAAATACATAATAGTAAGGACTATAATTACGATTCAATTAAAAAGGTATTAGAAGATTATAATTTTAACTACCTATGGGAAAAATGTGATACAAGAGAGTATTATTATTGTAATGAAAATTGGTACTTTACTATTTTACAGGGAATATATATAATTATTCAAAGTAATAATATTGATGACAAAACAACAAAACTTAAGGTTTTAATTGAAACCTTTATTTTCAGAAAAACTGAAAACATATACTCTTTCTTTAAAAGATATGATACATATTTTAACTTTATGGAAAGAATGTATATAAAGATAAATCAATTGAAAAATATAGAATTTGATGATTTTGAAAAGAAAATGAGAGGCGTTATTAATGATTCAATTAATAATAATGCTTTGAAAGAATTAAACGATAAATTATATAAAGAGGATAATGTTATTTGTTTGATTACAAAAACTGATCCGAAAGTAATAAAGTTTTTAAAAAACCAACAGCACCCCCCTACATCAGAGTTGAATGTTGTTCAACATGAAAAAAATGGTGAAAAGAAAAAAGTTCCGATAACGGTATTTTCACCTTACTTACAAAGTATGGGCTATGCATCAGAAAAAGAACAATTCTTTAATGTATTTATTATTAAAGAAGACATTAAAGCCGATATAGAAAAAGGATTGTTAGAAAAGATTAAGGAAGAATTTATAAACTTTTTTGTTTGTAAATATAAGGAGGTTTTATAATATGTGTGTAACAATGCTAGAAGAAAAAACTTACGGTGTATTCGACATAATTGATTCATCAAATGGGATAACAATTAAGGATTTGATTGATAATCTAAATCGCAAATATTCTCGTACTTTTTTCTTTAATGCTCATGTGAGTCTTGATGACTTAATCGAGACAAATGTTCTTATTGGAAGGTTAAAGATCGATAATGATTACATTTATATAACAGAAAGAGGAAAGCAGTATTTAAGTACACTTAAGTAATAACTTTTTATATTAATATCAAAGGTCAATTTTAGGTTCTGTTAAAGCCTGTAAGCTTTCATGCTTACAGGCTTTATTTATACTTCCTTCAAGAATAACTGATGCACTCATCTCTTATATTTCTTTTTATACCTATTGGTAATATTTTATCATCTTAGTTTATTTTACACTTTTACTATATGTGCTCTTTATATACTCTTTTTTACTTGTTTAATATATTTCTACACATATTGGTATTTATTTTTATATTTGTCGAAATATAATGCTTATTTCTGCTTAATTAATGACAATTTTATTTATTTTATTGAATTATACGATATTTTGTTATATAATTCGATATTATGTTTATAGTTTCGACGGTTCTTAAAGCCAATTACCCATTATTTATAATGAGTTTTTTTATGAGTAATTTACGATTAGTTAAATAATAATATAGCTTCAAAGTAAAGTCTCCTAGAAGCTATAAAAAATTCAAACCCATATTTTATTTAATGACATTAATGCTTATTCACATAAAAACAAGGGTTTTAAATTTTATTTTGCTAAAATAAATTGTTCACTAATTATTTCCATCTCAGTTATATTGTTTTTTGTTCATTATTTGTACAAAATAACAATGTAATTAGGATTGATTGTTTTGTAGTTTAGCTGGTAATTTAAGTTTATTTTGTAATGAGCATGTTTATATAGCACTATACTTTTTAAGCTTATTGGAATTTAAGTGTCTGAAGAACTAATTTAGTACCTTAACTAACGAGATATATTTAACATTAACTTATTAAATTTATAATTATATGTTCGGCTGTTAAGTAGCATATTTAGCATTTATATAAAATTGTATCAGGAGATTCGGGGAGGTTAATAAATGAAAAGATACATCATAAAACGGTTACTTACATCAATTTTAACACTATGGATTATGTTTACACTTACTTTCTTTCTAATGCACTTTATACCTGGCAGTCCCTTCATTGGTGATAAAAAGATGACACCAGAAATACTTGCTAATCTAGAAGCAAAGCATGGGTTGGATAAGCCTCTTATTGTTCAATACGGTATATATCTCAAAAATGCATTAGTTGGAGATTTGGGGCAGTCCATTACTCTTATTGGTCAAGATGTAACTACTATTATCGCAAGAAAATTTCCGTACTCAGTTAGGTTAGGACTTTTTTCAGGTGTAATAGCAATATTAATGGGTACTTTTTTAGGAGTTATTAGTGCTCTTAGGAAAAATACAAGCCTAGATAGAATAATTATGCTTATTGTAACAATAGGTATTGCTGTTCCAAGCTTTGTTGTAGCCACAGTAGGTATGATAGTATTTGGTGTTCAATTAAAATGGTTGCCAACTATAAGCTACTTAGATTCATTAAAAAGTTATATTCTTCCGGGATTTGCTCTTTCCTTTTTCCCGCTAAGTTATATAACAAGAATAATGCGTTCGTCTATGCTAGATGTTATAAATCAAGATTATATCAGAACAGCTAGAGCAAAAGGGCTATCTGAAAGGGTTGTTATTTTCAAACATGGCCTAAGAAATGGCATCCTCCCTGTTGTGACTTATGTAGGTCCTATGTTAGCTGGTATATTGACTGGTTCTTTTGTTATTGAGTCTGTTTTCTCAATCCCAGGTTTAGGCAGTTCATTTGTTACTAGCATAACAGCTAGAGATTATCCTACAGTAATGGGTGTAACAATATTTTTTGGTGCATTCCTAATTCTGATGAATTTTATAGTAGATATACTTTACAGATTTGTTGATCCAAGAATCAAAATAATTAATTAAGGTGGATGAAAACAATGTTAGATACAAACAATACTTATGATATAGAAAAAGAATTATTTTTACCAGCCACGGATGAGGAGAAAGCTACAATTGAAACCATGCGCCCATCAATTAGCTATTGGAGAGATGCATGGAATAGATTAAAAGCCAACAAAGTCGCTATGGGTGGTCTGGTTGTTATTATATTAATTTTTATTGCTGCTATCTTGGGCCCAATTTTATCCCCTTATTCGTATGACCAAATAAATAAAGGCTGCGAGAATTTAGCACCAAATTCACAATTTATTTTTGGAACTGATAGTCTAGGAAGAGACTTGTTTACCAGAACAATGATAGGAGCTCGAATTTCCCTTTCCGTTGGACTTGTAGCTGCAGCTATGATATCTGTCATAGGAATCATATATGGGGCTGTTTCAGGTTTTTTTGGAGGTTGGGTTGACATTGTTATGATGAGAATTGTAGATGTAATATATTCAATACCAACGATTCTTATTGTTATTTTGTTACAGGTAGTATTAAAATCTCCTATTGAGAAATTTGTTAATTCCGGTAATGCCCCCACCTTTGTGAGTGGTTTAGGCGTTGGTTTGATTAGTATATTTGTTGTATTAGCACTTTTATACTGGGTTGATATGGCTAGAATTGTAAGAGGTCAAGTTTTAACTATTAAAGAACAAGAATATGTAATGGCAGCAAAAGTTTTAGGAGCTAATAATAAATCTATTATATTTAAGCATCTTATACCTAACTGTATAGGACAAATTATAGTAATTGCCACTCTAAAAATACCAGAGGCAATATTTGCAGAATCATTTTTAAGCTTTATAGGGCTTGGTGTATCATCCCCTATGGCTTCTCTTGGTTCTCTTTCACAGTCTGCTCTCAAAGGAATTTATTCATATCCTTATATGCTTATTTTCCCAGCAGCCACAATAAGTTTAATTATTTTGTCCTTCAATCTTTTTGGTGATGGACTTAGAGATGCTTTAGATCCTCGAATGAAAAATAAATAAAAAGAAGGAATAATAAACCACAAGTACTTTTTACTAGTGTTGCAGAACTCAAAATGTAAATTACACTTACGAAAAAGTTCTCCACAAAGTATTACTACTTAGTTTTCTGCCCGAAATCGGGCTGGGAGGTTTGCATGAATAATAATAACAAATTACTTGAAATAAAAGATTTAGAAGTATCATTTTTTACGCCTGCTGGTGAGGTTAAAGCTGTTAATGGAATTAGCTATTCCCTTGAACCTGGAAAAGTTCTTGGAATAGTTGGTGAATCCGGTTCTGGAAAGAGTGTGTCCTCTTATTCCATTATAGGACTTATAGATAAACCTGGTAAAATAATTGGCGGAAGTATTACTTTTGAAGGTAAGGATATTCCTACCATGACTAAATCTGAAAAACTGAAATTTGCTGGAAATGACGTCGCAATGATATTTCAGGACCCTATGACTAGCTTGAATCCAGTATTCACAATCGGCAATCAGATTGCCGAGTCAATACGTCACAAGTATGGTAATTTAAAAAAAGAAGAAATCAAGAAGCGTTCTATTGAATTGCTTTCCCTTGTAGGAATTAATGAGCCTGAAAGACGATTGTCACAATATCCTCACGAATTTTCTGGAGGCATGAGGCAAAGAGCAATGATTGCTATGGCTTTAGCTGGCTCACCAAAAATATTAATTGCTGATGAGCCTACAACTGCACTTGATGTAACTATTCAAGCGCAAATACTTGAGTTACTAAAAGATATACAGAAGAAAACAGGTATGGCAATAGTACTTATTACTCATGATTTAGGCATTGTTGCTGATATGGCTGACGATATCATTGTAATGTATGGTGGTAAAATTGTAGAGCAAGGCACTGTATATAACATATTTCACAATCCTCTTCATCCATATACAAAAGGCTTAATAAGGTCTTTGCCAGATTTAAATACTAAAGGTTCAAAACTTATTCCTATTCCAGGAAATCCAATTGATCTGCTTCATTTGCCTAAAGGCTGCCCATTTGCACCTAGGTGTGAATATTGTATGAAGGTTTGTATTAACCATATGCCTGCTAATTACGAAGAAGCTGATGGACACACTGCTTTGTGCTGGCTGCTAGATGAAAGAGCAAAAGCCAATGTGGAGGTAACAAAATGACAAATAAGAAAATCTTAATTGAAGTACGTAATTTAAAGCAATATTTTAGCATAAACAATCATCTGGGAGAAAAATCCTTTGTAAAAGCAGTAGATGATGTGACTTTTAATATATATAAAGGTGAAACAGTTGGTTTAGTTGGTGAATCTGGTTCTGGAAAAACAACGTTGGGTCGTTCAATTCTTAGAATTTATGAACCTACTAGTGGTCAAATAAAATTTGATGGCGTAGATATTACAAATTTTAATAGAAAAAAGCTTTTGCCATATAGAAAAAAAATGCAATATATATTTCAGGATCCATATGCATCCTTAAATCCTAGAATGACGGTTTCTGATATTATAGGAGAACCTATAGATATACACAATCTAGCAAGTTCAAAAAAAGAGCGAGCTGATAAAATTCGAGAACTAATGAGTCTTGTTGGTTTAAATACTGAACATGCATCACGTTATGCCCATGAGTTTTCTGGTGGTCAACGCCAGCGAATCGGTATTGCACGTGCTATTGCAGTAGAACCAGAGTTTATTGTTTGTGATGAACCAGTTTCTGCTTTAGATGTTTCTATAAGAGCTCAGATAATAAACACTCTTGAAGAAATGCAGGATAGATTAAAGCTTACCTATTTGTTTATTTCTCATGATTTAGGTGTGGTAAGACATACCTGTGATAGAGTAGGCGTTATGTATTTAGGGCATTTAGTGGAATTAGTTGAGACTGAAGAACTATATAAGAACCCTCTCCATCCTTATACACAAGCATTACTCACAGCAATACCAGAACCTGACCCTGATTCTGCAAAAAAACGCAACAGGATTATTTTATCTGGAGAAATACCCTCACCAGTTAATCCTCCATCAGGATGTACATTTAGAACAAGATGCCCATATGCAAAGGATATATGTGCTAAAAAGGAACCCCATCTTACTGACTACGGTAATGGGCACTTCGCATCATGCCACTTTGCGGGTAAGCTTAAGGAAATATCTAAATAGATTATCCTTTTATATAATGATTACCTCTGTTTAATTAGGTTGCTTCAAAAGGTTATGGCTACAATGAAAAGTACTGATATCCTCTTTTTTATAATCAATTACAATTATTGTAGTTATATATCTTTTGATTACAACCTAAATTAACTTACATAATATTCTTTCACAATTAAACATTATTTGTAATCAAAGGTATTCTGAAGTTTTTTGTCTTAGTTATACAGAATCTAACATTATTAGTTTGTCAGAATAGTTAAATATCCAATTTAATAGACTTAAATTTTATGCTGATGGTTATATTTTTTAGATTGTTGTTCCTTCTATTCTTAAAAATGTATTTCTAAAGTAATGAGGTCGACATTATTTTAGTAAAATTATCAAGGTATTAATGCCTTGATTTAATGAAAAAATACGAATAGTTAGAACTATCAATTTAAATATTTAAATTGACTTTTTCCTATAGCATAACATTTTATGTATATGGGTTAAAGCTACGCCACTGCATTACTTAATATATTGGAGTATCTAAAGCAATGCAAACTAATATTGTTATTAATACTTCTTTTGTTTAAAAAAAATAATAGGGAGAGTTAAAAAAATGAAAAGAATTGTAGCATTAATAGTTTTACTAGCGATTTCCTTAACTATGATTTCAGGTTGTGGAGGCGAAACAACAACTTCTAGTTCAAAGGCAATAGCAGCATCAATTGGTGCAGAGCCAAAAACTCTAGACCCATCTCTTAATAACGCTCTTGACGGAGGCACATATATTAACTGTGCTTTTGAAGGTTTAACAACCTATGACAAAAATTCAAAGGTTGTACCTGGAGTTGCTGAAAAATGGGAAGTAAGTGCTGATGGTACAGTTTACACCTTCCACATTCGTAGTGATGCAAAATGGTCAGACGGCAAGGATGTAACAGCCAAAGACTTTGTTTTCTCATGGCAAAGAGCAGTAGATCCAAAAACTGCAGCTGACTATGCGTACTATTTATATTTCGTAAAGAATGGTGAAGCCATTAATGGAGGCGAAGCCGATATTAGCACTCTTGGAGTTAAAGCTATAGATGATAAAACTCTAGAGGTAACACTTGAAGCTCCTTGCCCATTTTTTACTGAAATAGTTGCCTTTCCTACTCTTGTTCCTTTAAGAGAGGATATTGTTTCTGCAAACTCTGAAAAATGGTCTCTAGACCCTAAAACTTATATTGGTAACGGCCCTTATGTCCTTACAAGCTGGGAGCATGATTCTAAACTAATATTTGAAAAAAGTGATAATTACTGGGGCAAAAAGGATGTAGTAGCAGAAAAAATTGAGTGGTTCTTAATGAATGACCCAAATGCAATGCTTGGTGCATTTAAGAACGGTCAGATTTTACTAGCAAATGCTATTCCTACAGAAGAATATGAGGCTGAAAAATCTGCTGGAAACCTTCAAATTCTACCTATGCTTGGAACATATTACTTGGATTTGGTAAATACTAAAGCACCATTTGATAATCCAAAAGTAAGACGAGCTGTATCCCTTGCTATTGATAGAAACTATATAGTTGAAAAGGTTACTAAGGGTGGTCAGTTACCTGCCTCTGGATATGTGCCATATGGTATCACAGATGTAAATCCATCACCGGACTTCCGTACTGTAGGAGGAGATTTCTACTCAGTTAAGCCCGAAGATCTTGATAAAAATATTGCTGAAGCAAAGGCTCTATTGGCTGAAGCAGGATATCCTGATGGAAAAGGATTCCCTAAGGTTACTTTTGGTGTTAACACAGGAAGTAACCATGAAATCATTGCCGAAGCTATACAGCAAATGCTAAAAACTAATCTCGGAATTGAAGTAGAAATTCAAGCACAGGAATGGAATGTATTCCAGCAATCCAGAAAAGATGCTGTATTTAATATTAACCGTAATGGTTGGATTGGGGATTATATGGATCCTTCAACCTTCTTAGATATGTTTACTACTAATAACGGCCAGAATAATTCTAAGTATAGCAATCCTAATTATGATAATGCTATCAAAGCTGCAAGAACAGAAACAGATAATGCTAAACGTATTCAGTTATTCCATGATGCCGAAAAAATATTAATGGATGATATGGGTATAGTACCTATATACTTCTATACTAATCCGTTAGAAATCTCAAAGAATTTACAGGATTATGTTGTAACTCCACTTGGATTTATATACTTGAGATGGGCATACACCAAATAAGTATAATCGTAAAAAGTGACCTCATATAACGTGAGGTCACTTTTTTATTAAGTGTATATAAACAGGAAGGAAATTTATTCTTCATCTTGTAGGGCATCATATCCTTCTTCGCCTGTACGTACCTTAATTGCGTTTTCTACATCATAAACGAATATTTTTCCATCACCTATTCTACCAGTGTACAATACTCGTTTTGCTGTTTCAATTACTGTTGAAACTGGAACTTTACATATAACAATTTCTACTCTTATCTTTGGTAGTAAGTTTATTTCCATTTCAACACCACGATAGTATTCTTTGTGTCCCTTTTGAATACCACATCCCAAAACATTTGTAACTGTCATACCTGTTACACCAATACTATTCATAGCATCTTTGAGAACTTCAAATTTGGATTGTTTCGTAATTATTTCTACCTTTGTTATTTTTGCATCAGATATATTTGCTGATTCTGATTTTTTAATTACTGTAGGAACTGCAGTATCAATATCAACAGTCGCTCCTTCTCCTGAGCCAGGAGTAGAAAGTATAGGCATAAAGTCTGCATATGAACTTACAAGTCCATGTTCTTCAATATCCAAACCAATAATTTCTTCTTCTTTTGAAACACGTAGTCCGACTGTCTTCTTAATTAAACTAAATATAATTAACATTGTTATAGTAACCCATGCTGCAACTGTTACTACGCCTAATGCTTGAACTCCTAAAAGGTTTACACCTCCACCGTATAGCAGTCCTCCATCAAGAGCGAATAATCCTACTAATATTGTACCCACTGCCCCACATAAACCATGAACACCTATAGCTCCAACTGGGTCATCTATTTTTAAAACCTTGTCAATAAACTCTATACCAAACACAAGCACAAAAGCTGCTATTATGCCTATTATTAATGCTCCAGACGGGCTCACAGCATCACAACCAGCTGTTATTGCTACAAGACCACCAAGTGCTGCATTTAAAGTCATTGATACATCTGGTTTTTTGTATCTTGCCCATGTAATAATCATAGCAACCGTTGCTGCAGCTGCTGCTGATAAGTTTGTGGTTATAAATATGCTACCCATTTGTGTAAGTGTATCATCTCCTGTAGCTGATACTGTAGAACCACCATTAAAGCCAAACCAGCCAAACCATAGAATGAATACGCCTAATGCTCCCAAGGTCAAACTGTGTCCAGGTATCGCTTTTGCCTTTCCATTTTTGTCGTACTTTCCAATACGTGGTCCCAATAATTTTGCACCAATTAATGCTGCAATACCACCAACCATGTGAACTGCTGTTGAACCAGCGAAATCATGGAAACCTAATTCTGAAAGCCACCCACCACCCCATATCCAGTGGCCAGATATAGGATATACAACTGCGCTTATAGCTAAACTATATACAGTACGCTAAGAATTTTGTACGTTCTGCCATAGCGCCCGATACTATTGTTGCAGCTGTAGCACAAAATACAGTTTGGAATATAAGGAATACTGGACCCGGAAGACCTGGATTTACTCCATCTCCAGTAGCAAATAATCTTGGTATACCTATAATTCCATATTGGCTTGCACCAAACATAATTCCAAAGCCTAATACCCAAAATATAATGGAACCAAGAGCGAAATCCATTAAATTTTTCATTATAATATTTCCAGCATTTTTTGCTCTGGTAAAACCTGTTTCTACCATTGCAAAGCCAGCCTGCATAAAGAATACAAGTGCCGCTGCTATTAATGTCCAAATTACATCAACTGATTGAAACATAACCCCCATCTCCTTATCAATAATATTATAATTTTTAAGCAAGTGGATTTCTTTAAATAAATCAAAAAGACGCATACTCGCAGTTTGCTTGCGAATACACGTCATCGTGTTGGCTTCTTATAATAAATATAAACTTAATATTTATTATATTTATTATATTTATTTTATTGAAATCCGTTTTACTCAAATTGTAAAGTAAGTGTACTAATTTTATCTGCAGCACCTTTACTTTGTTAAAATTATATTAGCATATATAAATGCCTAAGTCAATAATTTTTGAAGGATTTTTTTCTATACTTGCAAATTTGTGTTATTTTTGTGCTTTGAAGGTGTTCAAATATATAAAATTTGAATAATTTTAACCATATATATTTCATTTTTTGAATTAAAAATAGCTATAATAATAATAAAATAATATATTAATAATTTAAGTCCCAACATTATGTTATAATTATATTATTATTAATTATTCATTATTCTTATATTTATTATAGTGAACAATAGAAATTAGGAGAGTCAAAAATGTATTTTGAGGATTTTAAGCCATTGTTATATTCTGACACGTCTGTGCCAGATATTTTTATTAGCCAGTATATGCCTTCTATGGATAGCAACAGTGTTAAGGTTTATTTGTATATGCTTTTTTTATGCAAACACAACAAAAAAGCCACAACAGATGAAATTGCAAAAACCTTAAACTTGACTAATGATGAAGTAAAGGCGTCCCTTACTAGCCTTGATAATCTTGAAGTTATTTCTTGGATAGAAGATAAGATTCAGATATTAGACTTGAAGGATGCTGAAGTAAAACGTATATATAAACTTAAATCTGTATCTTCTCCTGAACAGGCAAATGAAAACTTTGAAAAGAACAAAAGCAGGAATAGCACTCTTTCCGCTATAAATTCAAAGTTTTTTCAAGGTCTTATGCCTCCAAACTGGTACTTAACTATAGACAATTGGTTTTCTATCTATAAATTTGATGAAGATGTAATGTATACATTATTTAAATATTGCCATGATAATAACACATTTCACAAGAGTTATATTGAGGCTGTAGCAAATAGCTGGTATCGACGCGGAATTCAAAATTTCTTTGATTTAGAAAAGTATTTTGAAGAAATGACACATGTTCGTGGTATAAAGGGGACAATTATTAAAAAGCTGAGATTAAGAAGAGCATTGACTGAATACGAACATGAATACGTTGAAAAATGGGTTCTTGATTATAAGTATAATATCGACGTTATTGAGATAGCTCTTAAAAAGACAGTTGGAAAAACTAATCCAGACTTCAAGTTTTTAAACAGCCTTTTGACCAAATGGCATGACTTAGGTTTAGTTTCAGCTGAAGAAATAATTAGCTATGAAAATAGTATTAAATCTCAAGGGCAAGCAGCAAAAACAACTCAAAAACCTAAGGATTCACAAAGAAATAATTTTGATCAACGTCAATATGATGATGATTATTTTGATAATTTTTTTACCAATACCCACAAAACGTCTTAAGTATCTAAGGTACTCTACAGATTATTTAATTTCTTAGTGTACTAGCTACTTATTTTAGATTTTAGGTAGAGTTAAAGTGTAGCTTCTCCACTATTATGTAACTAGCAATAGAGTCTAATTGGAGAATAACTTAAATATGCGAAGTTTACATTTCGTGCATCATAATTTCTTTGCATATTAAAAAACTAGCAACTATTTTTGAAGTCAAGTAATTTTTGTACGAGCATTATAAGTTTATTAGTCATAGAAACCACAAGTGGTTTTTGGTGGTGTTTTTAAAATAAAATTCTCACAAGGAGGATATCTCCGCGAAAGCATTTTTATATGTTTTTAGAAACCAAGCAATATTTTATGCTCAAATGTGGCGCGGGAGGTTAGTATGAACAGAGATATTCATAATATAATTATCAGAGAATATGAGAGAAGACAAAAGAAAGCAGCTGATATTGCACAGCAGCATAAGGAAGAAATATATTCAAAAATACCTCGTCTCCAAGAAATAGATAACCAAATTAATCAATTGGGTATTAAATACAATAAATTAATTCTAATGGCTAAAGGTGACGCTGCTGAGCTTTCCTTAGAGCTAACTAATAGAATTGAGCAGCTTAATAAAGAAAAAAACTGCCTTTTAGAAATAAATGGTATTAACATTGAGTATCTTAAACCTCAATATCAGTGCATTAAATGCTCTGATACAGGTTATATGTATGATTCAGGCGAATATAAGCACTGTTCCTGTTACAAGCAACAGATGATTAGTCATTTGTTTTCAGTTTCCAATATTTCTTATGCAGGGCATGAGTGCTTCGAGAATTTTAATGAATTAATATACCCTGACGAAGTCAATCCTGATAAGTATGGAATACCAATATCCCCCCGTGAAAATATAAATAATATAAAAGAGAAGTGCCTTGAATTTACCAAAAATATAGATAATCCAAACCAGAAAAACCTATTCTTTAGTGGGCGAACTGGTGTGGGTAAAACTTTTTTGTCCTTTTGTATTGCCAGAGAACTGCTTAATCAAGGCAGAACTGTGCTATATTTATCAGCACCTATGCTTTTTGATACTATAACTGAATATAAAATGAAAGCTTTTAAAGATGATAATTTTAATGATGATAAATACCAAAGTATTTTTTCTGTAGAATTGCTTATAATTGATGACCTTGGCACCGAAGCCTTGAGCGATGCTAGATATGCAGAACTTTTAAATATTCTAAATACTCGGCAGACGCGAGACTTTGAATCTGCTTGTAAGACTATTATATCAACAAATATGGGGGCAAAAAAACTATTTGAGCTATACTCAGAACGTGTAGTTTCTAGAATAAATGGGCTTTTTGACAGACTTTTACTTGCTGGTAAAGATATTCGTAGTCTAAAATAAAATAAAGTAATGCCTAAACACAACAACTACTTTTTGTGCGCCTGACTCTACAGCCTGAACTGCCACCTTTCGCATAAAGTATTAAGCGTGAAAGCAAAAATAGTTTTTTACAATCACCTTAACCCACGAGAAACTCTCCTATTTCAGCATGGTTTTTATTAAAATGTCTATTTCCATAGAGTTATTTTGTTCCAAATTAGCTGCTGTACAAAAGCATTACTTTTGGCAGGGTAAGCCTTGATTTCTATAAAAGCCTAGTTAGGACGAATTATCCATAAAGCTTCTAATAAATCATATAGCATCCCGCTGTCAACATTCAAAAGTTCTAATAATTGACCCGCAAATATAAGAAAAACTAATATTAGTCCCGGAAGGACAGAGATAAATCCAGCTAGACTTAACTTTTTTCTACTTGCCTTGTCATAAATAAAAGTCTGCTCTATTTCACTTATCGCAGGATCACCTTGCGTTGAATTATATCCTGCTTGCCCTATTCCGTTACTGTTAGCTTCTAAATCATTCTGAAGAATACTTCCTGATATATAATCTTCACCTGTATAATTAGATATAGTTGTATAATTTCCAGATATTATTTCATCCTTATTGACTCTGCAGAATGCATACATTAATGCTGCAAATACAGAAGTACATCCTAAAAAAATCATAAAATAAATTATTATCGAAATTATCAATATTACCCTTGGTATACTTGAAAAATCAAAATTATCTAACTGCGTAATTCCCAGCTTCTCCATTTCCTCTAGTTTGCCTGAAGTTGAAAATAGCATGAACACTACTATTGCATTATTAGTAAAATGGGCTACCATACCTGTATATATACTTTTTGTTTTATATACAATAAAACCTATTAATCCCCCAATTAAAATTAAACCTAGGCTTTTTTGTAAATCCCTATGCAAAATACCAAATAAAATAGAGGTTATAAATAATGAAATTATGACACCATATTTTTCATAACCTTTGCTTATCAGACCTCTGAATAAGGTTTCCTCACATACCGCTGCAGAAACACCAACTACTAATAAAGCAATAAAAAGAGTCGGAACATCTAATACTTTTAGCTGCTCAATTGGAAGTGTTCTTCCAAATACTAGCCTTATTATTCCTAACGACATAGCATTTACTACTGCCACAATTGGTAAAGCAAAAATCATTAATAAAGGAACTATCAAGTAATTAATTGGTTTTGTTCTTCTCAATTGTAAAGTATTCTTAATATCATACCTTCCAATAATCAAAAAAATTAGCGCTGGTACCAATACGAATAAAACTTCACCTAACCCACTTCTTAAATAGTCATTTTCAATGGGTAAAAATATACCTCCATATGTTAAAAGAATTGCTGTTAATGAAAAAAATACACCTGCAGCTATTGGACCAGGAAATTTTTTATTTTTTTCTGCACTATGGCTGTCTACTAACTTCTCATTGATGTTGTTTTCCACGAAACATCCTCCTACGGTATTTAGTAAGTTTTATATACTGTAATAAACATTTTTAATTATTGAGGGCTTGAAATACAATTCCAAATTACCATTATAATACCTCTTAATATTACTATTCAAATTTAATAAATACAATTACTTTATATAATTTTACCCGAAAAAATATAGGTTAATTTACAATGAATAAATTGGGAGTTTAATACTAAGAATCATTGAAAATAATAATATAGTTAGTATTCAGCAGCTAAAAATACATTTTTAAATATATAAGAATAATGCTGAATGGTAACAATAAGAAGCCAATTTATCAAGTGAACAATTGGCTTTATTGAGATGGGATATTGGGCACTAGACAAAAAACAGTCTAGAAAGGGGTGCCCTTATGAATAGCGAAAACAAAATTGTAAAGGTAAAGAAGAATGAGCAAGGTGCTGTTACTGAAGTAATGTTTGAGAATGGTCGTGTTTGTCCCTTGAATTTTGCAATACTAATGGCAAGGAATGGCGGTCTTGACGGGTTTAATGTAGTTAGAGGTAAAAACGGCGGTGAATATCTCAGCGCTGACCCAAATTCTGATGTTGAAGACTTAAATAATTTGCCTAGGTTTAAATAAATTAGTATAAATAAATTAATTTAACTAGCTGCAAAATTTTAAGGAGCAGAAAGCCAAGCGTCTTCTGCCCCCAAACGTGCCTAATATCCCTCTTAATATCCATTTTACCCTCTTCAAAGTTAATAAATTTTTTGTAGATTTCTTTTCCTATAAGTGTATACAAATAAAATAACCGACCCTGCGATAGTTACAAACAATATAGCAAAGCATATTAAAAATGTGCTTAACAATTTCATGCCAAGCCCCCTGCCAATTATTAATACCGCTTCTTCACCTTCTCCCGATTCATATGAGGCATCTAATTCGTATGTACCAGCTTTATCAATAGTAAACCTAAATAAACTCCTTCCTTCCCTTCCATTAACTGAATAACTGGAGTTAACTTTCGAATTTTCTAGCCTTATATACTCCCCTGTATCAATGTTTTTAAGCTTACATACCAAACCATTTATGTTGCTTGTTTCAAAAACCCTTCCATCTACAACACTTCTATACTCAAAGTATATATTATAATCACCAGGTTCAATTATTTCGATATTCCTTTTAGCTGGAACTACAACCTGATTATCAAAACTATTTACACTTGATATAATGCCTGTAACTAATACAACAACAAACGAAATAATACCAATAACAAAAATTATACCTGAAATAGCATACAGCAATTTGCTTGGTACATTACCTTCCCTATTCATCTTATATTACCCCTTTAGCCTATATTTTTTTAATCAAGCTTAGTACATCTTATATCCACTACTTATCCGCATAACGTATATATAATATAGAATGGTTTGTATACTTAAAGGCTTTGTATAATTATAAAGATTTAAAGCATTCTACTAATTTGATTTTATGTTTTGTAACCATTTCATATAGTCCCCATAATTTATCATATGATCTATCATTTTTATGTCAATTACTATATCACATTAGGAAGATAAGACAAATAGCAATACTAAAAAAACAGCTATTATACCCCTGAATGTTGAATATTCGCTATGATTTACAATAGTGTCCTCTTCTCTATCCCATTTTGTTATTCCGTTATTTATCAATGCGTTGTATGAAATAATATATGCAATTGAACATAAAAATGGAAATTTTAACGCACATCCGTATACTAGTACTTTTCCAGTTCTTTTTAGTGCCTTTAAATATGTAAGTCTTTCACCATTTTTGCTTGTTACTTTAGCCTTTAGTATCCATTTACCTAGAGTATATCCAAATTTAGATAATAATAAAGCTTCTATAAATATCCATAAAATATAAATCAATATAATTACTAATGACTTAATCCATAAACTCTGCAATAAGTAATTTTTATAAGTAATAGGTGATAATATTGACCAAGATATGAACACTAGATTTCCCCAGATACTAAAATCAATATATCTAGCAAGGTAACGTACCCAAGGTCTAACTAGCGCAGTATTTGTTTCCTCGTCATCTATAAAATAATGCTTTGCTTTTGGCAAACCATCCATTATAAAAAGTCCACTTTTATCATCAGTCATTTGGGGATATAATGTTTGAAGATTTTTGATGTTTTCTCTCTTCTCTAAACATTTAAAGTTTTCTTGAATTTCATCCTTACTGAACCCCATTGCAGTCATTGCTCTCAAGCAGTACGCGATATATGTCTCAATACCAAACTTTTGAAGCTGTTCTTTTTTAACCTTAAAACCCAGCCATTCTGTTGGATAAAAGTAGTCTAAACAGATTTCATCTTTAGAGTTATCTTCTTTGCCAAATACGTTCCAGTTTTTATTTGCAAAATTCTTACTCGTGTCATCTATTATAATGCTAATATTTGAAGCATCAGTGTTTTCTGCCTGTACCTCAGCATTTATAAGATTATCAATTAATTTATAATACTCCTCTAGTGTGTCATTTTCCTCGGGAAATAATTTCAAAAAAGAGTATATTATCTCTTCATATTCAGCGTATCTTAATAAATCCTTCAAAATTATGTTATCACTCTCCCAAAGATGACCAGCCTCTCTGCTAAACAGTTCGCTTCTTGCTTTATCTATTGCTTCTTGCTCATACTCATTACTTTCAGAATAGATAATTTTCCTCAATTCTTCATCTTTCAAAACTGACAAATTTTCTTTAAATCCACTATTTTCAATAGACATGTCAATTCTCCATTCTATGTAATATTTTAAAACAAGATGCGATTACTAAAATACTAATTAAAGGACGTTATGAAATACAAATATGAATTCACTAAATCTACCTCCATAAATAGTCTATCCGTTCCTTTTGCTAACCTTAAGTATTTCATTTAAAACCATTTGTGATTGTGTATATAACAGCTGAGATTCCTTACTTTTATTTACTTCCCTTAAATCTATATCAATTGAAAAAATTCCAGCCTTAGTAAATAAATAATAAGTGTGGTGATTTTCCTTAGGTAGATCATCAATTCCATCCGCAATCCTAGTAATAGGCAATGCTTGAAAACAGTTTTCTAAAAATGATAATACGGCTTTGTTAACTGATTCATGCTGACCTGCACCAATAATCCCTCCGCCATCTGAAAAGTAAAGGCTAGTTGTCCCATCAATGAAACAAATCATTGTTGCAGTGTTTATATTATCAACTCCCATATCTACTACTGCTCCATACACATGATAGTCATTGCCCATCTTTGCGCCCATGTCTTTATGTGAAAAAGTAAACGCCAGTTTACGCATGGAGGCGTATGTATATTCACCATTCTGAGAATTTTGATTATTTGAATTTTGCTGATTATTCTTATCTTTGTTACTACTCTGTTTATTTGTACTTTCCGCCTTTTTTATTAATCGGAACAAGATAAACACTCCTTTCAATATTGAATATCTATATAACAGTTAATTAATATTGGACAACCTTTTACTGATTAAGCTTCTCAGCAGAGTAAGTTGAACTAGTTATAAATATATTATAGGTTACTTTTACGTTTTGTAAAAGTATTTTACTAAAATACATACGAGTTAATTTTAATTTGCTAGATAAACTAATATACTAGCAAGTTCAAATAGAGTACTAAAATTGTATTCTATACTAAAATTACCCTAGAAAATTTAATTTGTCTACAAATAATTTTTAATTATCGTTAAAAAACAATTTATTATTTACTATTCAGTCTATTAAATTAACTTAGTCTATGAGTTTATAAGTTTATTAAAGCTTGTCCTTTCTATTATCAAAGGACAAATAGTAATTTTTACTATTCTCGTTAAATTATTTAAAGAAGCACTTAAGCAAGTCAGACAAAAACCCCAGAATTCTCAAGTTATATTGTACTGAGTAATTCTGGGGCCAACAGCATATTTATAACTTTTATAAATAACATAGAAGCTTATAATTATTTTATATAAGGCTCAAAGTTATTCCATTTGGTTTAGAATACAATTTAATTAGATATATTACAACATTACATAGTCAGAGTTCCATTATCATCCTCAAGCAGCATTAATATATCCTCTTCTGCTCCAGTCATTGCATTAATGTATATAATAAAATGCCTTTCACCTATTTCACCAATAAATTCGTAACAGTATTTTTCTGTATTAAAATCAGTAGGAATTATAGCTTTTCCTTGACTTAATATTTTTAGTTTTTTATTAATCTGATTTCGAGCCTGCTCTAATGTTAATTTTGGCGCTGGTATTTCTCTTGTTCTATGGTTGTAAAGATATCCTTTGGACTCAATTCCTACAATTTCACCGTTATCAAGAGCTATTTTTACCTTAATTAGGTCAGGGTAAATCATAGTGTCATCTTGAAAATATGCGTAGGATATTACAGCAGTACCGTCTGTTTTTTGATAATACGTATCTTTCATATTTTTGAAGCCATTTTTATTTAAAAAAGCTATAGCTTTTTTCTTTGCCTCATCCATATTTAAAGTATCCTTGCCAAAATCTCTATTTCTAAGCATCCAGTATACTTGTCCGCCCTGCTGTGTTATATCAATCTCTGCCCCTTGTTCATCAGTGGAGTCCTTATATAGTACTTTAAAGCGAAAGGTTTTTATCTTCCCTACCTCATTACTGTCCAATTGCTGAATTTCTTGTACTCTATCCTCTCCAATAAACTTCTTAACAATCTTTTTTGCTTCTTCTACATTAACCTTTTTACTCTTCAATCCTAAAGGCTTAGCATTTAACATATGGTCAGAATATGGTCCATCATAGATAAGAGAAGGATATTCCTGAAAATTCTTATCTATATTCTCAATTGAACTTGACTGGGGATCATTGCTTTTTGCTACACTTACTGCTTTAGCTGCCCTTTCTGTGGCTTTGCTCCAATTCATCTTACCTGCGTTTATTTGCTCTTCAATTCCATGTAAGCTTTTCTTTAAGGATACTGCAAATCCATGTAATTTACTAAGGTTTTCATATTCTTCATCACTTAGAGGTGTACCATTTAAGGTTTTTGTATTTAAGGCATAAGCCAGATCTCCTACTTGGGTTAAATAATTTGAGGTTTTTTCAAGTATTGGAGGTGATACAGGCAGTTGACCCATATTTTCCTGAGCAAGATTTGACTGTCTCCAAACCTCCTCCAGCATTGCAGATGTACTTTTAGGAGTAGATGTAACTAAGGATTTTGCCAATAATACCTCTAAATCATCTACATAGTTGGTCAAATCTAAAAATGCTCTATTGTACTGGTTTTCGTTTTGTATTCTTAGAGCAGTTAGTTGCTTATTCTGATAATACCCCCAAGTTCCAACTCCAAACAGGGCTAATATAGCAATAATTGCAATGGGGACCGACCAAGAACCCCTTCTTCTATCACGCTTATCAGTATAATTATTTATGTTTCTTTTGTATTCATCATGTTCCAATTAAGTCACCTCCATTTTTTAAATTCCAAACCAGTGCTTTCCTATTTTAAGCTGAACCTTCCTTGACCAAATCCATTTGCTTGTTGCTGTTGCTGGATTCCAATAGTACAAACATCCTCCCGTAGGATCCCAGCCTGCTAACGCATCCCTAGCCGCTTTTACAACTGTTGATTTTGGATCAATAGGAACATTTATTTGTCCATCAGCTACAGCTGTAAATGCACCTGGCTGATAAATAACACCTGCAATAGTTTTGGGGAACTTTGAATTCTTAACTCTATTGAGAATTACGGCTCCAACCGCTACCTGACCTACAAAAGGTTCACCTCTTGCTTCTCCATTTATAGCTCTAGCTAGAAGCTGTTCATTAGAAGTCTGCTTGGTAGCAGCGTAAGCCTGCCCTGTTTCAATAATATGCCCTAGTCCCATTGTAAGAAGAGTAGTTTCATCTGCAATTCCATTTGCATTAAGTCCATATGTTCTCTGGTATCTGAGTACAGAAGCAAATGTGTTTGAATCAAATATTCCGTTAACTTTTCCATCATAATAGCCCCAGTTTTTTAATTCCTGTTGCATATCCTTTACTTCCTGACCCTTATCGCCTATTTTCAGAGATTGAGCGGTACTTACATAGTACTGTTGATCTTGCCCAATAGCTGTTACACTAAAAACTAGAACTAAACAAAATACCACGATTTTAATAAACGTTTTCAATCTTTTATCTCCTTCCAAAATTACTAGTATTTATAGTAATGTTATTTTTAGTAAATCATTAGCAAAATATTCGTTATCTACTAATTAACAATAAAATCCTTATACCCTAAATTCGAAGTGAAGCTTTTGAGTAAATTTTTTGATTATATAAAAATTTCATTTCATTGATTAAGCAGCGCATAAGCTAGGTAGTAAATATTCTCACTTGCTCAGAATAAATGCAGTACCCGCCATTTATTGAAGTGAAAAGGTATTTTCTTATCTCGGCATTACTCCTAGATTTAAAGAGGCAGAATATATTAAAACCGTTAAAAAGTTTAGCCTCACATTTAGAGGTATGGGTTATATTCTTGCCTTTTTATATTATCAATTGGATTTTCACTCAAACTACGTATTAATTTACTCCATAATGTCAAAAATTTATATTGAATATAATTAACTAAACTTTCTCCAATTCAACTAAATACAGCAAGTTGATTTTTAACAATAATCTTTAATATACCATTGATAATTCAAATATTACATTGAACTCTTTTCACGGGAAGGTTTAGTATTAACCAAAAAATGCAATTGGAGATTGAATATGAAGCTATTAATATTATACGTTTCTGTTGGAACTGGGCATCTGAAAGCAGCTGAAGCATTAAAGGAGTCCATAGAAAAAAATTTTAATGGATGGACAGTTGATATTTTTGATACATTAAAGTATATTAATCCAATAGTAGACAAAATAGTAGTTAACAGCTATCTTGGTACTTTGAAAAGAAATCCTAAGCTATATCACAAGCTTTATACCGCTTCAGGGACAAGTACTAGTATATATGACATAAGTAAAGCTATTAACAAACTTTTATCCTTTCGTCTCAAAAGCCTTGTAAGAGAATATGAGCCTTCAGCAATTGTTTGTACTCATCCTTTTCCAATGCAAATGTTATCATCTCTTAAAGAAAAAAATAAGTTACGCGTACCGACTGTTGCAATATTAACTGATTATGTTGTTCATTCTCTATGGCTTGATAGAGGTATGGACGCTTTTGTTGTTGCAAATGAAATGATGAAAACTGAAATGATAAGTCGCGGAATCCCTAGCAATATCATATTCCCTTTTGGGATACCTGTATCACCTAAATTCCAAACCAAGGCAGATAAAAAAACCTTACTGCATGAATTAGGACTTGATAATAAATTTACAATTTTGGTTATGGGGGGTGGAATGGGCTTTGGAAATATTGAAAGTACAATCGACTCCCTCCTAAAATGTGATGTAGACATGCAAATTATTGCCGTAACAGGTACTAATAAAAAACTAAAGTATCAACTAGAAAATTCAGCTAAAAACAGTAACAAAAAGGTACTAATTTTAAGCTATACTGACAGAGTGAATGAACTTATGGATATATCTGACCTTTTAATAACTAAGCCTGGAGGAATGACTGTTTCAGAAGCTCTTGTCAAAGGTCTTCCTATTTTTATAATTTCTCCTATCCCAGGGCAAGAGGAAGGTAACGCAAGCTATTTGATTCGAAGTGGAGTTGCAAATAGAGTTGATAGTTCTGATCAGCTTATAGAAGTTTTATCCCGTGTAGCAAATGACCCAGTTACCTTAAACACAATGCGTGAAAACTCAAAATTCCTTGGTAAGCCTCATTCAGCTCATGATATTGCAGCATTGCTGAATAAGTTGGTAAACTAGATATGGCATACTGAAAATATTCTATTGATTTTCTAGTATGCCTAATCTCACATATATCGGGATTTATAATGATTCACATAATCTGAAAGAAAATTTTCTTTTGAAGAAGCTTTCAAATTCGCTTTTTGATCCTGTAGTAAAAGAAAGTTTATACAAGAATGCTGAACGGCTGCAAATATATTTACATCATTAAAAAATTTATATAACAATAACAAGACTACTACCTGCCAGCAAATGCTTTCACCGTTCAGTTTATAACCATATTTTTACTAGTCAGTCTCAGCCCATCACTATAGATGAGTCTTTTCATATTATATTGAGTTTTTTTACTGCTAATTTGTATAATCCAAATAAATAATTTTAGAATATCCTCCTAATATAACATACTCTATCCTTAAAATAACTATCATTTAATGACTCTGTTATTACTCCTTTTGATGTACTTGAATGTATAAACTCATTATTTCCTACGTATACTCCTACATCATAAACGTCTTTTTTGAGGCTATCGGAACTAAAAAACAATAAGTCTCCATATTGAATATCTTCCTCATTTACGGCAGTTCCAGCATCCTTCATATCTTCAAGAAATCTTGGAACCTCCACTCCATTAATCTTACTACAAATATATACAAGCCCCGCTGAATCAATACCCCATCTGCTGATGCCACCTAAAATAAATATTGTTCCATCAAATTTTTTAATTGTTTGAACAAACTCATTGCTTGTTGTTTTAGGTATAAAATTATCATCAATAGGAATTGCAATAACACCGCCTTCATCTATCCAGCCTCTTTTATTCTCAGGAAGTAATACATCATACCCAGTTTTCGTCTTTCCAAATGAATATAACTCCGTACCTAATACTATTTTTTTATACTTTGCTCTATTATTAGTCCCAGAATAAATATCTGCAAGCTTTGCTGTCACAACTATTTTATTTTGAATGCTGCCATGTGTTACACTTTCTGTATTTCTACTTACATATTTACTCTTAACCCAGCCCGACGAACCATCTAATAGCTTTATATTTGTCCAAGCATTTTCTTCTTTTATTATTGATACAACCTGATTGAAAAGAACTTGTGTAATCCTTTTACTTAATATGTCCGGCTCATCAAACATATCTACTACTGCTTCAGTTATTACGGCTGCACTCTCCGGTGTTATTCCACTTAATAACTGCTCATTTGAAGTAATAGGAATCTCTCTATTTCCACATCCACTTAGTAATATAAAAAGCATCAGCATAATAATGCTAGTAATATTCAATAATTTTCTCTTGTTCATGATATCCACTATCTCCAAAATAATTTTAATTTTTAATTCAACTTTCACACATAAAATTCTATCGGTGAGGGAAAATTATTTATGTTTTTTAGCCGAAATAAATAAGAACTATTAATCACTAAAAACCAGCATTGTTTATTACTTTAGCCATTGTACACAGCTACATACTTAAACTATGAAAGTTAAATTCATATTATAATCCTAAAAATAAAATTATGTCAGTGAAAATACCTGACAGGGATATTTACTTTTAATTTGTTCAACCTCTCTCAGCTTACATGTAAAGAAAATAACCTGCTGCTTTTCACTAATATCATAGATACACTTAATCGCATTGTCTATTCTTTCATCATCATATTGTGAAAAGGGTTCGTCCATTATTAACGGTAAGCTTTCATTAATTTTAAGTACTGTCTCAGATATTGCAATCCTGAGTGCTAAGTATATTTGATCCAAAGTACCACTGCTTAATATAGTTGAAGGAACTATAATTTCATTTTTAGGATCACTTAGCATTATACTTAAATTCTCTCCTGCCCTAACATCAGAATATTTATTATTAGTTAATTTAGAAAATATGTTATTAAAAACTTTATTCATAACTGGTATGTATTTTTTCTGTATCTCATCAGAAGCCTCTCCTAATGTTTTTATAGCTAATTTCAAGGCTTCACCTCTTTGTTCAAGGCTCTCCTTTTGCTTTGTTAATAATAATATTTCACTTTCAATAAACTCTTTCTCATGATCCTCAGTCTTAATAATGCTAGCTTCTAACTTTGCTTTTTCAATAAGCTTCTTCTGCAGCTGAGCTGATAGAAATTCTTTTAATTCTGCTATTTTTGTACTTTCATTGCTGCTACTATTCTCAATTACATTATAATAAAGTTCCTTTTCAGCGCCAGATAAATATTCATTTACTTCCAGATTTAAAAATAAAATTCCCTCCGATAATCTATCAATTTCACATTCTAATTCTGAAATATCTAATTGCTTAAAACTTAAGCTATGAGTTCTTAGTCTTTTGTTAAGACTTTCATATTGTTCTCTTTCAGTACTAATCCTAGTATTTAGACTTTCCAACTGTTGCTTAAGTATGTTATCAATCCTTACCATATTATCATACTGATTCTTAAGTTCTTTAAGCTTTTCAGAATACATACTTTGTTTTTCTTTTGTTTTTTTTAAGTTTCTATTATTCAAAGCCCAGCAAATAGAAAAAATAAAAGTTAAAATTGCAGGAATTGATATGTACAATTTTTCTAATAAACAAAAAGCAAATGATAAACAGATAACAACTAAAACAGCAATAATTGATACAATTGTACAAGTACTAAGAGCTATTTTTATAGATTTATGCTTCTTAACTGCTTTTGCTATCTCTGTTGAAGTTTCAGCTTTATTATTATCACGTAGCTGTTCATTAAGAGTACAAATTTTATTCGAATTTTCTGCTATACTCTCTTCTAACTTGCACTTATCTCTATCTAAAGTGTTAAGTTCCCTTTGATAGTAGCTAATTCTTTCATTCAAAAAGGAGATTTCCTCTGACCTTTCCTTTTGTAGCTTCATCCTCTCCTTAGCCTCACTTAATTCTAACAATTTTGAAAAAAGCTTTACTTTTTCAGAGAGCTTATTTATTTCCAATGTCAGTTTTTCCTTATTTGATATTGTTGCTTTAAGTCTATCATCTCTTTCTTGAATTCTCAATTTGATTTTCTGTAAATCCTCAAGTCGTCTACTAATAACATCTAATGGTCTTACGGAACTTCTATCAGTTCCTACCTGTTTTTTTAGAGCATCTTTTAATGCAGCATCAGCCTTTTTAAATGAAATGTCCTCTGTGCCACTCTCTCTTAAATTAGAAATCCTATCAATTAAATCCTTAGAAGCAGAATTATCCAATCTAGTTCCAAATTGCTTTATATAAACCGTTCTTTCAAAAATATTTTCATTTACCCCAAATAAATTTTCTGCAATTCCACTTCCATCTTTACTATTTGTATAATCATTTGTTATTTCATTAAAAGAATGGTCATAGAGTTTTACAGCTCCATTGTCAAAATCCCTATCAATTCTAAAGGATTTTCCGTTATCTAGTTCAAAATTAATATATCCGCCATAGGCACTATTACTCCATGGTTTATATCTCTTAATCTCAGGTATTGTTCCGTCTCTTCCAGTTCTTCCACCCTTTAAACCATATACTATTGCTTTAATAAAAGCCATAAGAGTTGACTTGCCACTCTCGTTAGGCCCATATATTACATTTAAACCATCACAAAGAGTCATATCAAAATCTTCTATTTTTCCAAATCCTCTAACGTGAAGCTTTTTAATTTTCATCAATCTACCCTTCCATTTTCTAAAGCCTGAAGGCCGTATTGCAAAGCCATAAATAATGTTTCACGGCCCACTTCCGAGGTTTCTTTCACTTGCATATCCATTATTCTGCGAACAAATTCTCCTTTAATTCCAGGATCCTCAAGATACTTATCATAATCAAATTTTACTGATGTATTATTTTTTATTCTTATATAAAAACATTTCTTGTTTAAAGCATCTATAATATTTCTTATTTCTATTTTGTATTCCTTTGAAATAAAGCCTTTCAATGAAATACTATAAAAGTCTGCAGAAGACATCTTTACCATTAAATCTGAATTAATTCTATCAACAACCTCTATATCATTTAAACACTCACTAATATCTATTTCAACATTGTGATAATGTCTTGTTGCAAATGCTATAAATTCTGTTTCAACCCTTTTTTGGTTTCCTTCAGATAAAGTTAGCTTTCCTTGTACAAAGCCATGCTGACCCTCTTCATCAAAACCTAGGGGTTCAGGACTTCCCGGATTAATCATAACTGTTTTTCCATTATTATAATGAGAATAACAATGCATATGTCCTAATGCTACATAATCCATACCTAGTGAAAATATTTCCTTTGAAGTTATTGGGTTATAGTTATCCTCTTCAAAAGGCATATCCACAGTTCCATGAAATAGTAAAATATTAAATTTATCATTTGAAAGTTCTTTATTTAAAACAATTGAATAATCTTTTTTTACATTTCCTCTAGAACCTATATTATAAATACAGGTATTATATTTTTCCAAATACAATACCTGTTGGGAATCATCTAAGATATGAACATTGCTCCCCCATTCAGATGTTCTATAATAAGAATTTCCCTCTAATGGGTCATGATTTCCAGGACATATTATTACATCTGTTTTATATAGTTCAGAAAATAGATTTTTGACTGCCAATATTGTAGAACCTCTAACATACTTATCTTCAAAAAAGTCACCACTGATAATTAGCAAATCAATATTCTGGTCAATAATTCTTTCTGTAATAATCTGCAAGCATTTTATAAGTTCATTTCTTCTAATATTTGCCTTATTTTCATCTCCCAATGTGGATAAAGCTGCATCAAGATGTAAATCAGCAATATGTATAAATGATACTTGTTTCACGTGAAACTACCTTTCTTGTTAACATAAATTGTAACATATGCAATAGCATAGCTTTTACAATGAGATAATGAAATGGAGATTCCGGACGCACCTATTTTTTCATAGTATTCTTTGGCAGATCCATGTAATATTACATATGGCCTGCCTATATTATCATTTAATATCTCAATCTCATTAAAAGCAGCTTTTGCTCCAATTCCAGTACCAAAGGCTTTTGATACAGCCTCTTTACCAGCAAATCTAGCAGCATAGCTTTCAAACTTTGCAGCGTTTTTTTCTTCACAGTACTTTATTTCATTAGCTGTAAAAATTTTCTCTACAAAATGTTTTTTCTCACTTTTTTCGATAGCCATTTTTATTCTATCAATTTCTATAATATCCGTTCCTACAAATAATTCCAAAAAGCCACCGCCTGCTATATATCTTTTTTAAATTAGAAGTTCTAGTATATAATAATATTTGCCTTTTCATAAGTACAACTAAGCATACAGATTGCTTAATTCCGATAGCTTAGTTGTACTTGTTTAATATCTATTTTGTATAATTAATCAAATTTTATTATCTATATAACTCAAAGAACTCTGCAAAGTTCTTAAAATCTGTACCTAGCTTCATAATCTTTACTTTCATGTCTTCAAATTTAGTACAATCTTTTATTCTGCCAATTAATTCATCCTCATCAATAGAATTTTCAATAATAAATATATTATTGTATGAGAATGGGTAAACCTTTTTAAAGTTTTCTTTAATTCCATCAACAGCTGAATTCCCTTTAAATAAAAACTCTCTTTGATCCTCTACTTGTATAACAGATAAATCAATATCATATTCTAAAGCAGCATTAACCTCTTCCTTCAAATCTCTTTTAAACAGTTCAATATAGTTAGGTAGAGTAAATCTTTGGTGCATCTGAATTATCAATAGATTATTTAATACAGGAGCTATATTACCTGCGATGGTATCTATTATCAGCATATTTTCTTCATTATCAAGCTGTACATCTGAATATCCAAATATTATTATAGCACCAAGCACATCAATTTCCATCATATCGAGATATATAGGAATTATTAATACTCCTTGTACCTCACCGATAGCATCAACAAATTCTTCTCCAATATATTCAGCGACAGTTGACTGTCCTATACCATAAACACAGTCTCCCTCAAAAATACGTTTCCAATTTTGTTTCGGAGTTATAAACTTACCCTTACACGCATCAATGTTAATGGTACTTGAAAACTCAAACTCATTTGTTTCCTTTTTATAAAGACAAAATGCCCCCTTCACAACATTGAAAGAAACTTGCAAGGTTTTAGTAGCTATTTCTTGTAAAGTATCAATTCTAAGTGAACTACTAATATTTCTAGTTAAATAGTTAAGAGAAATTAGCTTGTCCACCTTACGTTGAATTAATGCCTTTTGCTCATTAACAGTTTCAAATAATTTAGCATTAGAAATGGCTGTATAAGTTGATGCCGCTAAACTTTCTATCAACTCAAAAATACCATCTCCATATTCAGTATTAGTTACCGTTTCACTTAATGTTACAAAGCCAAGAATTTGACGATTTTTTAATAGCAAAACAACATAAATAGCTTCTAATTGATCAAGCTGATTTTTTGCTATGACAATATCCTCTTCAAACAAGGAATAAAAGTAATCTCTATCCTTTTTATTTCTTAAATTAACTATTACCTTATTAGGATCTACTTTACCCGAGTTTTTATGAATAAGACTTATATTTACATTTTTTATATTATAGAATATATCCTTAAAGCTTTTTATTGTATATCTATCTCGTCTTTCATCATAAAGTACGAAACCAGTAACTTTACTGTGAGTCAACTCTGCAAAGACATCAACAGCTATATCATATAATGAATCTATTCGTAAATCACTAAGCAATACCTTTGATGATTGATTTATGGCAAATAAATTAAAAATCTTTTCATCTAGTTCAGTATTTACCTTAGCCAATTTTTCGTATCTATTAAAATTCTCCAAAGCGGTATTGATTAATCTCATCAATGCCTCAGATATTATATAGTCATCTTCACCAAAATTATTATTAGCATTCTGGAATACAATAATACCATATAAGCTATCTTCAATTATAAGAGGAACAACTGCATTTATTTCAAGTGAATCAATCAATTCTGGATCTAAGAACTTTATTAAATTTTCTCTTTCATAAAGTATATTTCCATAATATGTTGCAAGATCATTTAACTCAATAGAAAGTTCTATATTATCCAACTTTTTTGTGAATCCCTTAATTTTCTTTGGTACATAAGCATAATTTTCAAGGATATATATAGCTGACTTTTTTACTAGAAGTAACTCATTAATAAAATCAAAAGCTGCATCTACTATTTGATCGAAAACCAACCTTTGAGAAAAGAATTCTATTGCCTGCACTAACCCAGTATATCTATAAAGTTTTGCAGACAGGGCTTCGTCCTTCTTTTCCTTTTCTATTCTCTTTAATATAGAATCATAATCCATGTAAATTACCTCCAATTAGTTAAGTAGTTAATCTCACAAAATATATTTACATTTCCTTGATTGTTCCTTCATTATAATAATAACTTACTCTAATTACTGGTTTTTGAATTTCTTTTTGAATACCTTTTATTTCAATCATAGAATTTGGGAATGCTCTTTTTAGAATGGATATTTCACCCTCACCCTTTGTTCGAAGATAGCTAATTAATTTTTTTCTACTTTCTTCATACTCTAAGAGAACTATTTTAAGGTCATTATAGTGAGCGACTATCTTTTCATATTCAGCCTTCCTATTTTGCCAAGAATCATATGTATTTGCAAAAATAGCTAGCTGTTGTTTACATTTACTTACTTCTAACTTGATTTCATCTATATTGTGAGATATCTCATCAAGCTTGTCCTTATAATCACTTCTATCAAATCCCTTAACCTTTATGATGGTTCGCTTTTCACTTGAAGAACCTAAAATTGCAGTAACTACTCTTACTTCAGCATTAATGGTACCTCCCATTATCTGCCCTTTCATTGAATCAAGTATTACTTCCTTAGCTGTAATATTACTATTTAAGCAATAGAAACCCACATGAACACTTTCATCACAATATATATCAGCATCAGCTACATATTTGATATAGAGATTTTTTTTGCATCTGATAACTGTTTTCCCTTTTCCAACAATTCCACCCTTTATGTAAATATTCCCCTCATGGCTTTTAATTTCCTTTACATTTCCTACTCCATATTCACTTAGAATTTCTATATCCTTTGTAGAGGCTATAGAAAAATTGTCTTCAACAGTGCCCTTTACAGTAAGAAAACCATCAAAATTGACATTTCCCGTCTTAACACCTACATTTTCTTCTATTTCAAGATGATTGGATACTCCTATTCTATCTCCTTGAAAAAATACGGCACCACTTCTCTTTGCATATAAAACAGTTTTATTTCCTTCAACCACTTCTCTAACTGAATTTTTATCATACAAAAGTGGATAATTTTTACCTGGTAATGGCTTTAAAGGATCTCCAAAAACATTTCTGCCTTCCTTACCTTCATCGGCATCAATTCTTTCTCCTAGCCAATCCCCTTCTTTAACCATATTAATCAGATTTAACTCATAATGATCAACATTTCCATCTTCTTTTATTTCAGGCCTAACCTCTTTTAATTTATACATTTTATTAATAGAATCTTTACCTGGAATAGGAACTAGGCCTTCGGCTATTAGTATTGGTTGATTGGGAACTAAATTTAAAAATGCGTCACTTTTAATTCCATAAATGATACCCTTTTCATTTAATTTTTCTACTATTTTTGTAATAATGTCAGGTCCTGTTAACTCACTTTTATCCGCATATATTGTAACATATGCTTTTAATTTATCTCCAGAGACCTCTACTTTTATCTTTTCTTTTGTTGAACCAAATCTACGCGGTTCTTGTGGAGCAAATACCAAGGCTTCTTTTATAACAACAAAATTTGAGATCTGTATTTCAGGGAAAGAATTTAATATTTTATTAAACTCTCCAACACTTAATCCTTTCTTGAATGATTGTATGTAATAGCCATCGCCGCTTTTGCTTATTTCTATGTACGGAGAAGAATATATAATGGTATTTTCCATATTATGCCCCCTCAAATGTGTAAAATCTACAAATGCCGGTATCTAAATATTTTATTTCCACATAATACTAGTGCAATTTTATCTGATTTCTCCTTCGCTCTTGTAATACACTATCTAGCGCTGTAGCTTCATTAACTGCTGTCTCTAATTTTTCAACCATTTCCTCAGATTCAATACTTGATATAATTTGATGTTTAAACATTCCGAGCATACTTTCTATATAATCTAAACGAGCGCTAATTCTCTCTAGATCATTTTTTTCATCCTTTATTCTTTGAATAGTGTTTTCATCCATCTCTATAATGCTTTTTATGTCTTCTATCATTCTTTCATCTTTTAAGAAACTTAATTTTCTTCTATTAGCGTTTATTTTATTCATAATATCTTTAGTATTAAGTTCAGATAATTCTTTAATTCTTATAGAGTAGTTTGTCATAAGCTTAATATATGAAATAACTAAATTTAAACTCTTTTCTACTATTTTTTCCTTTAAGTAATTACGCTCATCTCCTCTTTTTAGAGAATTTAAAATATCGTCTTTATCCTGAATTATTTTCCTAAGCTTCTGCCTTTGAATAGGCGTTATTGACCCTCTTGCTTGAGATGCTAATTTTGAACACTGGCGATTTAAGTTATTTAGTTCTTTTTTCTTCTCCTTTATATTAACTTCTTCTCTATAATTACTGCTAAATAGACTTTGGATAACCATCCCAAGGTAAGTTAAGCCTCCTAAACCATATGCAGCTGTTAGCAATGTGTTTACGTCGGTACCAAAACCTAAGCTCTGAATATCAAGTGAACCACTAACTAAATAAACAACCAAAAACCAAACTATTAAGGTTGCAAAATTTCTAAATCTAAAAATAGCATTAAAAAACAAATTTCCGTTCATATTTCCCTCAACTATCTTCTATTTTATATCACTCTTAAATAAAAAGCTGATAGAATAAACAATCTAAATATCTTCCAAACTTAAAAGCAACCTGCTTAATATCACCACAAAGCACAAATCCAAATTTTTTGTGAATCTCTATACTAATATAATTGTCGGCAGAAATAACTGAAATAATAACATGAAAACCATTATCTTTGCCAAGTTTAATAATTTCCTCAATAAGGGCTTTACCTATACCACGGTTATGATACTCGTGGTCAACGTAAACAGACATCTCACAAGTACTATCATATGCTTCTTTGCTTCTAAATTCAGATAAGCTTGCATACCCTACAACTTTTCCTTCTAACTCATAAACAATTAATGGGTGTCTATCATCATGTTCTGCAAACCACTCAGTTCTTTGCTCTATTGTATGAGAGTTAATATCAAATGAGGCAGTTGTGTTCTCAACTGCCCAATTGTATATATCAGTAATCCGTGCCAAATCTGAAACATTTGCTTTTCTAATATTTTTATCCATATACAAACTTCCAATACTTAGAATTAATTTGACAACTTATTTTCTGTTTTTTCCTTAACTTCAAAGCCACCATTGTCTCCGCCCAACATAGCCTCTGCTCTTGCTTTTGCCCTGTCTCTTGCAGAATTCATATCAAGTCTCTTAAGCTTCATATCCATATTGTCCTGATTGAGTGATTCCATTGCATTTGCTCTTGCAGTCTTTTTATTTACAATTTCACGGGCTCTGTCGAGATTTTCATTCACACTACCAATACGGCTATTTTTTGATGTATATTGAGAATTAACAGAATTAATATTTTCACGTAAATTAGCCATTTTAGCCTGTGACTTTAAGGTCTTAAGCTCATTTAATTTCGCATTCATTTCAGATTCAAAAATCTTGTAGTCTTCACGTATCTTGTCAACTTGAATCATGGCATTGTCATAAGTAGCTTTATGGGTTTCATAAACAGTCTGATACTCTTCTTCCTGCACTAATAGTTCAACTAAAAGTTCTTTATCCCCAGCTCTTTGAGCAGCTTCAACTCTTGCTTTAATAGCATTTAAGTTTTTTTCGGCTGTTTTCATCTCTATCTTTATCATTTCAGCACTAGTTTGAATCTCTAATATCTGATTTTCAGCCTCACGTCTAGCTTTATTAATCTGATTTTTGATATCTTCAAACAAAGCTTCTGGATTTTTATCTTCCAAATTACCAACAAATAATCCGAAGAAACCCCTTACCATTTGTCCAAGTCTACTAAATAAACCCATATACTACCTCCTTGAATATTTAAATGTTCTGAAAAATAGTTCTTTATTTTATAAAAATACCCTATACAACTAATTTATAATAAAACTAATACAATGTAAATAATAAAATAATTAAAACTTGTAAATCCAGTTATTTTAATGTATTTTCAAATATATGCCAGTACTTTTTAGGTAATAAATCTATATCATCGCACTCTGCAATTGCAAGTTCTGTCATAAACTGTACATCCTTTGTGCTAGGTCTGCATTTCTTAAGCGCTTCTTTAAGAATTGGTCCAGTTATTACAGGATTTTCTTCCTTTTTGTTACATGCAATTTCATATGCTTTTCTAACTACTGTATCAATTTCTGCTCCAGTATAATTCTCTGCTAATTTTGAAATAGATAGAAAATCCTGTATATTTGTTTCTATTCCATATTTCTTTATGATTATTTTGAAAATTTCAGCACGTTCTTCTACCTCTGGCAAAAGTATAGGAATCTTTTTATCAAACCTTCCAGCTCTTTTTAATGCCGCATCAATAAGGTCTGGTCTATTTGTTGCTGCAATAAAAATTATTTTACCCCTATTATTAGTATTACTTGTAAACTGCAAAAATTCACTAAAAATATTCCTGCTTACTCCACTATCTCCAGAATCTCCGCGCCTGAAAGCTGTATCAATTTCATCAACAAAGACAATTACCGGCTCCTGTGATTTGGCTCCTAGCAGACACTTCTTAAAGTTTTTCTCACTTTCTCCAACATATTGTCCTAAAATTCTTGACATATCTATTTTTACGCAATTAAAACCACTTGCTTTAGCCAACGCTTCAACTAAAAGAGTCTTTCCGGTACCGGAGGGTCCACATAAAAGTATTCCCATTGGAACCCTTCTTAAATCACCCCTGCGTATTGGCTCAATAATATTTTTATTTAAATAGGTTTTAGCAAATTCCATACCACCCAAATTTTCAAAGCCTATTTCTGGATATATAAAATCTAAAACATCTCCATATTCCTTCTTTAGCACATCATGTTTCTTTTCTTTTATAAAATCAAAGCTAATAGGGACTCCCTCTGCCTCAGCTTTGAGCTTAATATCCTTTATGCTTTTTCTGTTCAAACCTGATGATAGCTTCGCAAATTCATCTACAGATATCTCTGACTTGATTTCCTTATCCTTCAACAAATACTCAATATAGCTCTTCCTTTCTGCTTCATTTGGAAGCTCAACTAAAATAGGTTCTATTCTATAGGCAGACTTTAAAAACTCATGACTAATCCCTGCCAGATTGTCTGCAAGCATAAATATTGTACTTCCAACAGCAGAAATTCTTGAATTAACAGACCATTCAGATAACCAAATAAGAGCCATTCTTTCTTCAAGTGTCATACTTCCAATATCTCCTGCAGGAACAATCTTTTCAGCATGATCTATAAACAAAGCCATTTTTGTATTTCTTAAAGCTATATCAATAAAAGGGAATATCCTAGATGGAAGAGTATGAAATAAATTTGCCACCTCATTACCTGCAATTTTGATGAATTCTCGCTCCATAGCAGGTTCTAAGAAAGTTAGTCCTCTTGATATGTCATAGAAAGCGACAATACCGAAATTTCTCTGTTTAATAAATTCATCGTCTATGTATCTAAAGAAATTTCTAGTATTGTCCATCATATCTTTAACATTGAAATAAAATAAAAATTCATGTGAAATGCCAGACTTGTATTTTGATAAAAATTCGTTAAACCACATTTTTGCTTATCCTTTTAAAATTATTTTGTATATATAGAATACATTAATAATATATTTTAATAATTTATAAATATATATTTTTGTATTCATAATAATTATATACAATAATTCTAAAAATGTCTGCTAACTTAGCTGAAAACATCCTATTTTTTCTGTATTTTTAAGGAATTCAAAATTGTAGCTTCTTGATTAACAATATGTGCTTTTGCAAGACTTCTTGCTGCTTCTGGATTTCTAGATTCCATTGCCGCAAAAATATCATTATGCTCTTTTATCAGATTTTTTGGACTGCTGTAATCCTTTATATAAATAACTCTAAATCTCTGAACTTGCTCCCTAAGATTATTTAGAATAGCTATCAACTTATCATTTCTAGATGCTTTATATATAATATCATGGAATTCTACATCCTTTTTAATAGAACTATTAATGTTCTCTTTTTCAATATATGAGGCAAATTGCCCATTAATGTACCTTAACTCCTTTAATTCATCATCTGTTATTCTTTCAGCAGCAAGTGCTGTTGCTAACCCATCTAGGGACGCTCTTACTTCTAAAACATCCATAATGTCCTTTACTGAAAGTTCAGCAACATGAGCACCCTTTCTTGGTATCATATTTACAAGCCCTTCAAGTTCTAACTTACGTATAGCTTCTCTTACCGGTGTTCTGCTGACACCCATTTTTTCAGCAAGCTGAACCTCCATTAGCCTCTCTCCAGGTCTTAGTTCACCAATAATTATAGCCTCTCTTAATGAATTAAATATTACCTCTCTCAATGGCTTATAGTCATTTAAATTAATTTTTGATAATTTACCTGCCATTCTCATAACCTCCACGGCCTCATTTGGGCACTAAAATATAGTAAATTTAAATTTTATGGTTATTGCCTGAATTTCTAAATGCGCAAAAAGCTGCTCTCAGCTTTCTAAGAGAACAATTAATGCAGGAATTTTAAACATCGCATTTTTCAAGCAAACCTAAATAGTCTCCATCAGGGCAATTATTATTACTAAGTTTCGATTAAGAATCTATATTGTAAAAGTTAAAATGCATTCATTCTTACTTTTTTTTATTTTATTATAAGCACTTATAGCCTTATTCTTATCATCAAATATACCAAAAACCGAAGGTCCGCTTCCACTCATCATACTTCCGATAGCGCCTTCTTCTAAGAGATTTTTTTTAATCTTTTTAATTATTGGGTGCTTTATTACTGTTACACTCTCTAATACATTTCTCATATTTTGGGCAATAAAGCTGATATCTCTATTTTGAATTGCAGAAATAAGAGCCTCTGTATTAGGCCTATCAACAATCTTATCTAAATTTAAGTTTTTATAAACCCAAGCAGTTGACACACCTATTCTAGGCTTTACAATCAAAATTGGGACATCCTTAAGTAAGGATATGGATGTAAGTTCTTCCCCTTTTCCTTCTGCTAAAGCAGTACCGCCCATAATACAGTATGGCACATCTGCACCTATAGTACTTCCTGTTTCCATTAGCTCATTTTGGGAAATGCCAAGGTTAAAAAGAGTATTAATACCCTTAATTACTGCTGCAGCATCTGCACTCCCTCCAGCAAGTCCTGCAGCAACAGGTATTCTTTTATCTATTTTAATCCTTACACCAGCATTTAAATTATATTTGCTAATCATAGCCTCTGCTGCCTTACAGGCTATATTTGAACTATTATTTGGAACATATGAAGCAACACAATCTATTTCAACTCCTGATGGAATTTTTTCAATAGATATAGTATCATGTAACTGTACAGTTTGCATAATCATTCTTAGATTATGGTAGCCATCGTCTCTTTTATTTAATACATCCAAAGATAAATTTATCTTAGCATGTGCCTCTAATGAAATCATCTATATAATCCTTTGTTTATTATTTAAGTATATTATATACAATATACATTTTAATATCAATAAAAATCAATAATCATGTGGTTTACAACTAAACAGCATATAAATTTTTTTAATAAAAATACATATAAATATTCAATAAAAAAAGCTCTTGATTATTTGTCAAGAGCCTTTTTTATTAAATATTATGTATATTTATTAATTAAACTGCTTTTTTGAGAATTAGAATTTGCTGTCCGGGCATTAATATATCATTTTCAGAAAGATTATTTATCTTCATCAATTCATCCACAGTTGTTCCATATTTCTTTGCTATTTTCCACAAACTGTCCCCTGGTTGTGTAATATACACAATTATACTTGGGAGAGATAACTGCTTTTTATCATCTATAAGATTCTCAATTGCCTTATTAATTATTGGTATATTTTTCTTAGATTGAACCTTTGTGCTTACCCCTAAAACATTTCTAATTTCAACCTGATCAGAGGTTAACATGCTATAATTACAATGTTCCACCTCTAATGAGATATCATACGGCATATCACTTCTAATTCCCTTTATTTCAATTTCATGTGTAAAGGGTATTTCTTTTTTGAAGCAGAATACTGGCTGTTCTTCATTATTTGCTAAATATAAAATATTATTTTCAACCGAACCCTCAATAATAATTTTATTATCTTCTATCCTACTATCTGAAACACTATGCTTGCATAAAACATTGAATATTTCTGAAACATTAGGATTACATTCATCAAGAGCAACAGTATCTTTAATGACTATTTGACTTCTGTTTTCAGAAAAAAGTTCATCTATATTTATCTGCTGCCTCTCTAAATTAATCCTTGAATTGGTGCTATAAGCATCAGATAGAACCTCTATTGTTTTTTGACATACTCCTTGAGCATAAATATTTAATGCTATTTCTGCTCTAATTAATCTTAATTCTCCGTCCGTATCCTCAACAGCATCAATTTTGTAGTCAATCAATTCATAGTCAATATCCAAAATTGTGTCTTCGTCCACATTTTCTAATTCAACAAATTGATTGAAAACCAATTCATTTTCCATGAACTGCAGACTTCTCTCTTCATCATCAGCAACATAAAGTGTAGATATATTTATATCACTATTTACAAATATCTTTCCATCAGTAATTTTATAGTCTTTATTTGATATTTTTACATCATTTCTAACAATTTCGCCAATGGTAGGTTTACTAGTTGGAAGTTCTAAGTCTTCTTTAATTATAAAATTAACTTTATTGCTGCCTAAAAATGTATTTAGTACAACAGATTCTCTTAAAACTTGAATATTATCTATTCCAGTTATATCACATGATATTTCCCTTTCAATCTCGTCATATACTTTAACATTTTTAGATAGTATTGCCTTTACGTTTATCTTTCTCCCATTAATCAAGTTATAATCCATGTGTTCTATTGCAGCCTTAGCTCTGCATTTCATTCCACTTCTAACATTTTGAATATCACTTGTTTCAGAAAACGGAATATTTGAAACAATTCCTTTTATGCTTTTTGATTCATCATCAGATATATAAAGTATTTTACATACGATACAACCAGATGTAACTACTCTATCAGTACCTGTATCGCAACCAGTAATGAAAACATCACCATCAAGAAGTAATACCCTGGCTATATCCGGCTTTGTATCCGAAACAATTATATCATTATCGATAACTGTCTGAATTGTATCCTCACCCAATAAATTATTTACCTTAAAGGCCTCTTTTATCAATTCCAGAGACATTTCTCCATCCTCCCTATTTCAAAAAAATTACATTTCGTATTTTTAGATGAAATAACCTAACAAACAAAATGATTCTGCTATTTAATATATATTAACAATTTACAAATATATACCAATAAAACCAAAACTATTAATAGTATTATCCTTTAATTTATTGCAAAAAAGAGACTTAATATTTATAAGTCTCTTTTTTGATAAATTATATTATTAAGTTTTCTCAGAAAGCTTATGATAATGAATCATACGAATATTAATACTAATACAACTGTAATCAAATAATTTCAACTAATCTTAGCATACCTGAATCTGTTTATCATCTTTATATACAACTAATTCTACTGCTTTTGTAAGAACATCTGTGTAGCTATATGAAACCCTTCTGGTATTATCATATGCATTTTCGAACTTAACAACAAAAATACTTGGATAAGTATTTTCAAGAACACCTTCTCTAATAAAAGATTTCTTGCGCCCTTTGTTCGCTCTTAGCTGTACCTTTTCACCGATACAACCTTCAATATCTCTTTTTATCTGAAAAAGTTCTCCTCTATCTATCATGATATCACCTCTTCATCAGTTTAGTTAATTATATCACAATATTTGCTTCTTGTCAAAAATATTATATTATACAAGTGAACAGCTCTCATGTCAAGTATTTTTTTGGTGAATCTACCTGATATTGCTTATTTTCATAGCCTTCAAGGAGATTTTATAAAATATTTCCAGATATTTTATTCTTATCATATTCAATTATATCTAAATCTTCTTCTTCAGCATCTGCTTGCAATCTTACGTTTACACCTTTTAATATAATTATTTTTTTACCATGATCAAATATTATGTCTGCCACCCTAAAAAGTACATCTTTTTCATAGGATTTTCTATAAACTAAATTTCCAATTTCAATCTGCTTCATAATTCTTTCTTCCCCTCTAAGTTTAGTATGTCAATTTTTTTAAATAATATTTAAAAATTATTTATTAGTTAGAAATATTATTAATTTCTGTTACACTTTAGTCTCTCGACTGTTGAATTTTTGTATAAATCCAACTTTCGCAATTGAAAATTTTGAGTGTAGAAAAAAGTTATCAGATGAAAATTCAAATAAATATACTGAGAATCATCCTTGTACATATATCTTTTAAATATGCTGTGTTTTGAAGAAATATGTAAAAGTATAAAATTATAAATATCTTCCTAATTCCATTTTATGACTTCTGACTAATCATTGTGAATGGTATCTCACCAAATTACTTAATTTTGTTGAATTAACCATATATAAAGATATATAATATTTTCTATGAAAGTATATTATTATACAATAAGGTATTAGTATATTATATTAGGAAATATATGAATTCCGTATGACTAATTCCATTATAGATCAAAATTTATGAAGTAAAAAAGAGACTAAAAAATATACTTTGATTATTTTTAGAAAAACATAAGTGGCTTATATTTTCAATAATTATTTGCATTTATACAATAAATATTTTCATTTATAAGAGAGGAGAATTATATTGCTTACAGATATACAAATTGCCCAAAACTGCAAACTTCTTAAAATTAATAAAATTGCAGAAAAGCTAGGAATAAATGAGGAGGACTTAGAATTATACGGCAATTACAAAGCTAAACTTTCAGATAAATTATGGGATAAAGTTAAAGCTAAAAAGGATGGTAAGCTTATTTTAGTTACTGCTATTAACCCAACTCCTGCTGGTGAAGGTAAAACTACTACTACTGTTGGTTTAGGACAAGCTATGGACAAGATAGGGAAAAATGCTGTAATAGCACTTCGTGAACCTTCATTAGGACCTGTAATGGGAATTAAGGGAGGTGCTGCTGGCGGTGGTTACTCCCAGGTTGTACCTATGGAAGATATTAATCTTCATTTTACGGGTGATATGCATGCTATTACTGCTGCTAATAACCTTCTTTCAGCAGCTATAGATAATCATCTTCAGCAAGGTAATTCTTTAAATATAGATCCTCGTCAAATTGTATGGAAACGCTGTATGGATATGAATGACAGAGCTCTTAGAAATATAATTGTTGGACTTGGCGGAAAGGTTAATGGTGTTCCACGAGAGGATGGTTTTAATATAACTGTTGCTTCGGAAGTTATGGCAATACTATGTCTTGCTTCTGATATTACCGATTTAAAAGAAAGACTTGGAAAAATAATTATTGGTTACAACTATTCTGGAAATCCTGTTACTGCAAGAGATTTAAAGGTTGATGGCGCAATGACGCTGCTTCTAAAGGATGCAATTAAGCCAAATCTTGTACAAACACTTGAAGGTACTCCTGCTATCATGCACGGTGGCCCTTTTGCAAATATAGCACATGGATGTAATAGCGTTACTGCTACTAAGATAGCTCTAAAGCTATCCGACTATGTTATTACAGAGGCTGGTTTCGGTGCTGATCTTGGCGCAGAGAAATTCTTTGATATAAAATGCCGATTTGCTGGTTTTAAACCTGATGCAGTAGTTTTGGTAGCGACAATAAGAGCACTCAAATATAATGGCGGCGTAAAGAAAGAAAACCTTAAGGAAGAGAATATAGAAGCTTTATCAAAGGGCTTCTCCAATGCACAAAAACACATAGAAAATATAAAACAATTTGGTGTACCTGTTATTGTAGCTATTAACCACTTTGATACAGATACTGAAAAAGAGATTCAATTAGTTCATGATAAATGTAGTGCTTTAGGAGTAGAAGTTGCCTTTTCAGACGTATTCTTAAAGGGCGGAGAAGGCGGTATAGAACTTGCAAATAAGTTAGTTGACCTTTTAGATTCTACTACTTCAAATTTTGCTCCATTATATGACTCAGATGCTCCTATTAAAGATAAGGTACACACAATTGTATCTAAGATATATGGTGGAAAAAATGTAATATACACTGCTGCTGCTGAGAAGTCTATTTCAAAGATTGAAGAAATGGGTCTTGATAAACTTCCAATCTGTATGGCCAAGACTCAATATTCTCTTTCAGATAATGCTGCTCTGCTAGGCTGCCCAAAGGACTTTGATGTCACTGTCAAGGAAGTTAGAATATCGGCAGGTGCTGGTTTTATAGTTGTTTTAACAGGCGATATTATGACAATGCCTGGGCTCCCAAAGGTACCGGCAGCAGAAAAGATAGACATACAAGAAGATGGAACTATCGTTGGATTATTTTAATTCTTTACTCAACTAAACATTTCAAGCTAATGCAATAGTATTTAGATGGCAATAAAATGTACAAGTTTACTTTAATTGAAACATTTTATTGCCATTTAATATTTTATTCACACACTATATACATAATCTATAAAATAGATTTCTTATGTTTTATTTTAATTCCATCTAAAAAATTTTACTTATACTATAAATTTTAAATAAAGAAATAAGAGATTGACTTCCCAAGCCTGAAGATTTATATTTAGCTTTAAAGTTTTATAAATAAAAATGAACCTCTTTATAATTAGATGTCTCTTATATTATGTGTTAACACAATTAAAGAACTAATGAAGGGATGATCTATGAACCTTAATGATATCATAGGTCGCTGCCAGCTGGGTGATATTGACGGCTTTAAAGAAATCTATAAACTATATTAATATATACTTGAATGGGTAGATAATGATCTTCTATATATGCTGACAGCACTTTAGGATAAGTTAATTTCAAAAGAAGAAGCCATTAAAATAGCTGAAGAATTTCAAGCAGCTCAGCCATAAAATTGTAAGTTTGTATTTATAATATAATTCAACTTTCAATTGATAATTTTAACACCTACGATTTTTAACTGAAAAAGTTGAATTATAATAATAAAATTCTTTAATCCTTTGCTCTGTATTGCTATATTCTAATTCACATATTAATAATATAATACTGACTGGTGTGGTCCAGATCAGATAGACACAAGGAACACCTAAAAAGAGAACCTCGGATATATTTTCCAGGTTTTCTTTTATATTTAAAATGACTGAAAATCGTTTAAAAAAGCCTTGAGATACTGTATCTCATCAATTACCTCTTGTAGGCGATTTATATAGCTTTTTTCTGTGCATCCTTTTTTACTATTGTAGTATTTATTCACAATTCTCCAAAACTTCTGTGGAAACATAAACATTATTTTCATTAGTTCAAACTCACTCTCACATAAAGTTTCAATTTTACAATACTCATTAATTATTAAATCTGCTTCATTAATATTCCACTCACACTTTCTCATCTTTCGTCTTAATAAGTTTACTAAATCGTATATTTTTAAATCATAACAGCAATACTCAAAATTAATTAAATACATATCATCATTTTGAACATAAATATTATGATGATTAAAATCATGGTGAGATATATTTTTGATCTTTTCTGCCTCCTCGACTAATTCGTAATAGTCCGAAGAATCCAACATATTTATAGCTTTTTCTCCCATTTCATAGAAATAATCAACATACTGACACATCAAATTATCAAATTTAAGTTTACCTTTTAAAGCATTCTTTTTAAGCTTCTTAATTTCATCTAATCTTTTTTTATAGCAACTTGGCAATCTTCCAAGTTCACTCCTTGCCTTACTATTTTCCGAGCAAATAAATCCTTTTGATGCCTTATGCATATTTGCAAGTAATCTAGCACATTTTACTGTTTCATCTTTACTGTCAAGGTTGCATTCTCTGCCATCAATAAAATTGCTCATATATATAGTTTGATAATTATAAGTAATAAATGATTTTCCAGAATTAGTATAAATATTTCTATCAATATTTATAAAGCCATTATTAATCAAATGCTCCTTAACTTCTGCAATAAAACACACTCTTTCAGGCTTTAATGTAGTTATTTTAATAAGCCTTTTCCCATTATTGGTATTAGCAACAAACATATCCCTATAATTTGTAATGCTATTTATTTTAATATCATAGCTTTCCTGCAATAGATTTTCCAATTCATGCATTTTGACCTCCATGAGCCGAATAACGGCAACTAAATGTTATACAGTATAATCCTATTTATAAGCCGCATATTGGTCATAAATTAAAATCTCTAATCTAGTTACTAAAGTTATTTCGGTACAAAGCCATTATCTTATTTGATCTCAAATGCTTTATTCCACCATATTAATCAAATAAGCCACTCTAGAGTTTATGATAATGTGGTTCAAGTAAACATTGTTATATTTATATAGAGATATAATATTTATAATTTTGTATTAGCTTTAAAACCAAACTTTTATCCGATAGTAATTGACCTTTGTTATTAATTTATTTTTTTGTAAGCATGCGCTAATAAAGTATATGATTTTCAATACAAATATAGAATAAAATTTAAACTCCTATTGGATAAAATTATATAGAAAAATCATACTTTAGAATTTAGGGCTTTATTCTATGTTAATATAATGCTACTTAAAAATTTATTGAACAGATTAGTATTATTTGCTTTACTAGCGGTTTCTAATCTAACTAGTATAATTAATTTGAAAATAATTACTTTGTTTTTATATAATAAGAAGCTTCCGGATGAAAAGCATATCCATTATTAATATACCAAGGGTTAGTTGTACAGCAACCTAATTTATATTATTTTTATATTTTAACTTTACATTTTATAATACAACTCACCTTATATTTTTTGGCCTTAAGCACTATACTTACCTTTGAAATTTGAGTTTTTTTATATAAATATAAAAAAAATAATATTTAACTTATATAAATTAAATACTATTTTATACTGTTTTAAACCATAAATTTTAAAAATATAAGAAGAATTAAACCTGGAACACCTAAAATACCAATAATTAATGCAGAATATATATTTAATGCTATATAAAAATTAAAATAAATACCAAAGAAATTTATTACGGATAGTAGTACTGCACCTAATACTGTATTAATTAATAATTTTTTTACTAACCTGACAGCATTCATTTTTTCACCCCTTTAAGAAAGTCAATTAATATATCAAATCAAAAATACTCTAAATTTTGCATATCGGTAAATTCTGCCTCCAACCGAGAATTTATAAGTTAATTGACTTTTATTTAATATATTTATTCTGTTATATACTAAATATATTTAAGGGATGTATAATATATTCTATAAAAATTTTTTTGATGGCTTATACTAATTAGACTAAATATTGGTAAGTCCTATTGATTTTGCTAACCTAATAAGATACTCATATTGCGTTTCTAATGTTTTAATCTGATAAGTATAATAGTCAACAAGTAAAAAATCAGATACAAAGTTAAAGTTGTTATATGCACCTTCTAACTCTTCTTTAGCCTTTTTTATTTCTAATAAGAGATTATTTTTTTCAGTTTCTATAATATCTGTTTCCACTATGTTGAATACTCTATTTAGTGTTTTATTCAAAGATATTTCCATAAAATTCTCCTTTGGTCATAATATATAATAAATGATTGACCTTTTATTATAATATTTATACATTTATGGAAATATTCTATATATTAATTTGTCTTGTTATGCTAATTTTTTAGTTGATTATGCATGTAAATTATTTTTTTATACTAGTACTCAGGAAAGCTTATAAAATTTAAATTAGATCTCTTAGTTAAGGATATTTGTTATTAATTTATAGGTAAAAGAGTAATTCATTATACCATAAAACTTACACAGTGTAAGTTTTAGTATATGAATTATACATGAATTTTGAATGTTGTAAGGCGGTAAAATTTAATATTATGAATTAACCCTAATTCATCAAATTTCTTTTAAGTAACCTCTTAAATAAGCTTGTACAAAAGTACCAGTATCTCAACACTATAATTTAAATTTATAAGATATATAAATAATTAGCAAAACATATTATTTTAGTACTTTTCTACTAACAATGCGCCATTTTTTTCTATTATTTCAATTATTGATTCTATTCTATCCTCATCAACCTTCATACTAAAAAGTGCATTACCCTTTGAAATTAAATCTTCATACACCCTTCTTTTTTCTTTTGGTATTTTAGCATCTGATATACCTCCTACAATACCACCAAATATAAAGCCAAAAATAAGTCCTGAAATAGGCCCAACAGCTGCAATAAAACCAAAGTCCTGCATAAACATACTTACTGCGCCAATTACTATTCCAACAACTCCTCCTAATATTCCACCTGTGACTATTCCATCTGAAATTCTTTCTCTCTTGCTAAAAATATATTGTAATGATTCACTTTCTATTAATTTTATATGTTCATCCTTATTATTTGATTTATAATATGCCTCATTACCGCTGTCTTTAACTAAAATAGATATATTATCTGTTTTAAGACCCTTATCTCTGACGTCAAAAGCTGCTTTTTCTGCATTATCAAAAAATTCAAAAATAGCTACAATCGTCTTAGCCAATAAAATCACTCCAATAAAAAGGTGTAATTTTATAATTAGCCTAAATATATCTATTTATTCAACATATATAGTTCTTAATTTAAAATACATATTTAATCAAATCCATTGGTTTTTCAATAAATATATCTGGTTTTACCCTTTCTAATTCATCAATCGGACTGTACGTCCACGCAACTGCAGCACTCTTAACTCCTGCATTCTTAGCACACAATATATCTAAAGGACTGTCACCCACATATAAAACTTCATCCTTATTTTTTACATTTGCCTTTTCCATTGCTTTTATCAGTGGTTCACCATCGGGTTTGTGTTTTGTTGAAGCTTCAGAGCCATTTACAAATAGGAAATAGTCCATTAAATTAAAAATTCTTAATCCTCTAATTGCGAGTTCTTGACGTTTTGAAGTAACTACTCCTAATACTATACCCTTTTCATATAAAGTCTTAATTAATTGATGTATGCCTATAAAAATTGCTATACTTCTGTCATGTTTTTTTTCATTATACTCACGATATGTTTTAGCCAATTCTTCTTCTTGTCCTGGATAAATATCTTTTAGGTGATTCATTAATGGCATACCTATATATCGGATAATTTCTTCTTGGGGTCTAGTAACACCAAAGTGGTGCATAAAAGTATAGTTAAATGATTCCAATATAAGAGGAACTGTATCAATTAGTGTTCCATCCAAATCAAAGAAAACATATTTAAATTTGTTCATATAAAATTTTACCCTTTAAATAATCCTTTCTATTTTTAATAACCCTTCTAGTACATAATTAAAATTCGAACATTTTAAATTAAATAAGCGTATAATATATTGCAATGTATGACTAATTTAATATATAAATTTATTTACTTGTTAATTTTATTAATATTAATTATAATCTATATTATATATAAAAAGAATATATAATATAGATATATAAGTACCTGTGTTATATACTTAGATTAGTGTTAATTTTACTATCACAAAGTAGATTATCTATCTAATAAGTTATAGTACATGTTTAATATGTTTTAGAGATAGTAAATTAAGGTTCATTTTGCGATACAAATTATTTAAAAGTTGAGGGTGAATTTATTGAAAAAAAAAATTATACATTCATTACCCAATCTACTAACATTTATGAATTTATCACTTGGTATTATTGCTTTATTATTTGCAATAAAAAACGAATTAATTCAAGCTTCATTATTAGTAATGGTTGCAGCTCTAACTGATAGATTTGATGGTAAGGCTGCTAGAATGTTGGATTGTACAAGTGAATTGGGTAAAGAATTAGATTCTTTATCAGATGTAATTTCATTTGGTGTATCACCAATAATAATTGCTTGGAAAATTAGTTTCTTCAATCTAGGTATTTTAGGATATTTACTTGCTGTTATATACCCTATAGCAGGAGCATATAGACTTGCAAGATACAATGTTACTCCATTTAACAATGTATTTTCTGGAGTACCAATAACGATCGCTGGTGCATTTTTATCTATTGTTAATTTATATAACGGATTTTCTCTTATACGTAACACTTATAGCAATATAAATACTATAGTTTGTGGTCTAATTATAATTTTATTATCATATTTAATGGTTAGTAATATACAAGTCAGAAAAAGATAATTTAATCCACAATTTATCTCTATAAAATGCTCATTTATTCACATTCTTGTGTAGATATGTAGATTATTAATATAAGAATCACCTATTGATATATATAGTTGCTTGCAAATCTTCATATTAATCAATAGGTGATTTTGTTTTCTTCTAAAGAACCTTACACAATGGATAATTATAATTTGTATACAGATTTTTTTAAGCTAATGTACTAAACAAATATAAAATAGCATCCTTCGAATCTTGAAAGATGCTATTTTGGCGGAGAAGAAGGGATTCGAACCCTTGCTAGGATTGCTCCTACTAACGGTTTAGCAAACCGCCCCCTTCGGCCTACTTGGGTACTTCTCCATTTATAATATGCTGACCACAATATAATTGAGCCAGCATATATTTGGCGGAGAGACAGGGATTCGAACCCTGGATAGGCTCACACCTATGCCGGTTTTCAAGACCGGTGCCTTAAACCAACTCGACCATCTCTCCAAAACTTTTCTTACGCGACGAACTTTATTTTACAATGAATCTAGTGATTTGTCAATACTTTATATGAAAAACTTAAATATTAAATATTTCCAAAAATAATTATCTATCAATTTATGAAAATTTAATAAAATATTTTACATTTGTAGATGCCCTAACTGCACAATAAATCAAATTTTTAAACATATAAATATCATTAAAATTACTTATATAAAATTATATTATAAATATTTTCAGTAGAAAAACTAATGAAGCCTTATAATTATATTTATTATAACAATAAAATGAATGGAATATTTATTGTTTATTCCATCCACTTATTTACTTCTTAATTAGAATAATAATTTTTAGTTCATAAATACATCATATGTAAATAAATCAATACAAACATATATTTAATAAGTTCTGATTCATTATGGGATCTGAGCATTTAATTTTTTTATTTGTCCAATAAATGTGCTATTTGGATAGTTACTTATAAATAAATTAATTATTTTTTTTGCTTCATTGTATTTTAATTCTTTATAGTAGCTGTTAGCTAAATAAAAATATGCATCATCCATAAAATATTCATCTTTTTGACCAAACTCAATAGCTCTATTAAAACTTTCAATAGCATCACTATATTTTCTATTTTTATAACTCTTATAACCATCTGAATAGAGCATTTTTGCAGCTTTATTAAAACTCTTTGAAACTAAAAAATCATATATTTCTTTAGATTTAATACTTAATAATGCAGTATTTATATCATATTTAAGTTTAATTGCACAATTAACATAATCCCCTTTATTATAAAACTCATAAGCAGCTAGTAGTAAATCATTACATACGATAGTATTATTATACTTTACTTCTGCTTCAAGAACTTTTTGTTCTTCTAATGCTAAGTTTTGCTCAGATTGAATTAATTTATTTCTAATACTTTCAATTTCTGCTGTTAGTCTGTCAATTTCTTTTACTGCTGCATTATAATCAGTAACTACGTTAATCTTTGCTTTTTCTTCTGTTGAAAGCTTACTTTGATATTCACTAATATTATTTTGAAACTTTACTTGGCTATATGCAGTCAATAATAAAACTATAAATGCACCAGTAAACAATACAAGTGCATATATCCATATTTGTTTCTTATCATTTTTACTATCACTATGATTATTAAATTTTAAGTTCATGACAAAATTGCCTCCAAATTCCATTAAATGGAACAGTATTTATTCGATTATAAGTTAGTATAATTTCTCTCAATATTCGTTTTTTTCGCAATATCTATTGCTTGAATTTCTTCAGCAGATAATGAATACTTTGACTTACCGGATATAATAGGTTTCGCATAAGTGGATGAACTATCTCTTGCATATATTCCACTAATAACAATGCCTGTATCATTATTATCTAAAAGAGCAATTGCAAAACTCAAATCACTCCCTACATTATCAAATGCATTAAATCTGATTATTCCTACCTTTTGTATGCACTGAATTAAATTTCTTTCTATATCATTTATTTTAACTTCAATATCTTTGTTTTTAGCACTAACATTATTTATATTTGTTAAGCAAGTATCCAAAAGTTCTTCCATATTTCTGTCACTTAAACCATTCATAAATCTAGCATACTTTGTTTTTAATTTATTTGTCTTTTTAATATTACTAATTAACAATACACAATTTATTAATATAAAAATAAAACCAACAATAAATAAGAATTGAATTTCAAATTGTATTTTAAGTATGTTGTTAATAAAATCATTCATTTCTTATTACTCCTTATTATTAAATTCTTGATTTATAAATAAAATATTTATCATAAAAACTAAAAATTTGATCCTATATCCTATTTGCTTGTATTTTAACTTTTAATAAGTTTTTACATTTAATATACATATTATATTGGCACCTATAAAAAAAGTCTTTAAAATCCATTTTATAAGGTACCTTTTTTAAGACCTTTTGTAAAAAAAATCCAATAACCTATCTAATTCTTCATTTGAATAATATTCTATCGTAATTTTTCCTCTATTTTTATTAGCGTTTAATTTTACTTTAGTTCCTAAAATATTTTTAAGTTTATCTTCAACATATTTATATTCTGGATTTTCTAATTTTGATTTTGTATTTCTATTTTTATCCTTCTTGTTTAAAAGATTCTTTATATAATCCTCAGTTTCTCTTACACTAAGTTTATTTTTAATAATGTATTCGGCAGCGGACTTCTGTAATTCTTCATTTTCAATAATAACTAAAGTTCTAGCATGTCCACTCGTTAAATCACCACTTATTATAAATTTCTTAACATCATTGGTAAGACCTAATAACCTAATCGTATTTGCAATTGCAGATCTGCTTCTACCTATTTTTTCTGCAATTTGCTCTTGTGTTAAATTAAATTCATTCATTAAATTCATAAATGCATTAGCTTCTTCAATCGGATTAAGGTCCTCTCGTTGAAGATTTTCAATAAGAGCAACCTCCATAACTTGTAACTCAGTAAAATCCTTTACTAATGCAGGTATAGTATTTAAACCAGCTAATTTTGCAGCTCTCCATCTTCTCTCTCCAGCTATTATTGTAAATATATTATTATCTTTTTTTACAATAATAGGCTGAATAACACCATGCTGTTTTATTGATTCTGCTAATTGTACTAATTTTTCATCATCAAATAATTTTCGTGGCTGAGCTGTATTTGGTTCAATATCATTTATTTTTAATTCTAAAACACCAGTATTTTCTTCAATTGCTTCATTATTAATTAGTGCACCTAATCCTTTACCTAACCCCTTTTTCATCATATGACCTATACCACCTCTTCAGAATACTCAATTACTTCTTCTGCTAAATCAATATAACACTCAGCACCCTTTGATTTCGCATCATATAAAATTATGGGCAATCCAAAACTAGGAGCTTCGCTTAATCGAACATTTCTAGGAATAATTGTCCTATAAACTTTATTTTTAAAGTACTTTTTAACTTCCTCTACAACTTGTATTGACAAATTTGTTCTAGCATCAAACATAGTAAGAACTACACCTTCCACATCTAATTCTGGATTAAGATGTTTTTGAACAAGCTTTACTGTATTCATCAATTGACTTAGTCCTTCTAATGCATAATACTCACATTGGATTGGAACTAATATTGTATCTGATGCAGTTAATGAATTAATTGTGAGAAGTCCTAACGAAGGTGGGCAATCTATAATTATAAAATCAAATTCTTTCTTTATATAATATAAAGCTGCCTTTAATCTATTCTCTCTTGATATAACAGAAACAAGTTCAACCTCAGCTCCTGCAAGTTGAATATTTGAAGGGCACAACATTAGATTTTCTACACATGTTTTTACAAGAGTATTTTCTATAGATTCGTCATTTATTATAACATCATAGACTGACTGATTTAAAGACTGCTTATCAACTCCAAGCCCACTTGTGGTATTTCCTTGAGGATCTATATCTATAACTAAAACCTTTTTACCCTTGTAAGCCAAACATGCACTTAAATTAACTGCAGTTGTAGTTTTACCAACGCCACCCTTTTGATTAGCTATGGCTATTATTTTTGCCAAAAATATCTCACTCCTATCAATTCTAAGTAAATTAATAAATACTAAATTATTAATTTAAATGAATTTAAGCTTATCATACAAAATTCTATTTTATGTTAGATATTATTTAAATAATCTTCTTTTGAAATTATATCATAGTGCTTATAATAATACAAAGTTTTTATCTTCTAATAATGTTTCACGTGAAACATTATTATCATTTATCCATTTATATATTGTCTCTTAAACCGTTTGATTTACTTTTCTATTTAAATTTTTCTTTATGATATTAGTTCTATATATTTTATTTCATATAGCAATTAAATTACTTTATTATTTTGAACTTGCTTTAAATTATTATTTAATTGAAAACTAAAAAATTCAACATCTATATCTCAGCTTTCCTTAAAATCAATATTTATAGTATTTACATTAAAATCAAATTCTCTTCATCTACAAATTGGAACTAATATTATGACAAATTATCAAATTGTTAATTTTACTAACTTTCTAGTTTATAAACAAATAATTCTCTTTTTTTGAACGTAAGATATTATAACAGCAAAAATACATACAACATTAATTTTTCTTATATAAGTACCTTTACAAGAAAAATTTATCATAGGAATAGATATTTTTTTCTGTGATGTCCACTAAAATATTAAAATTACATATATTCTTTCTTTTAAATTAACCATTTATTACTAATAATAAATCTATAATCTTATATTCATTCAGACCAAAATCTATTACTTATAACTTACCTTATTAAACAATTTAATGGACTGTTATATATAATAAAGACTCATTGAGTAGAAATAATGCTATAAAAATAATAAGTGCATTAAATCATTTCTTAGAGAAATTCTATAAATATTTTTTGTAATTATTTAAAAAATGCTAAATTATTATATTTTTAAATAATTACTTTATATTTATAAATAAAACTGATTTTTTAGTTTTATTTATAATAAACAAAGATAGAATAGCTTGTTTGTTAAATTTATATTATAAATAAATATTTATATTCAAACTAATTATTGATTTAGTAGTGAAATGTTTCACGTGAAACATTTTTTTAGCAAAAAAGATATAATAAAAATTCTACATTTATATATATTTACTATACTTACTATGTATTAAATTCAACACTCTTAATTAATAATAAATAATAAGCTGATATCATCACTCTACTTTATTTTATTCTATATATACTAATTAATATGAATTTATTATGTCTTAATCAATCTTGTATAATCAAATTCAAATCCATATATTTTCTTCTGTATAATATAACTTTAAAATTCTCTTATTCTATTTATTAATATTTAATATTAAATTTTTAGATTACACATTCTTCTTATTTAATTAAATCCATCACACACATTTTCGAAACTAATCTCATCATAGTAGACCTTTTAAAGATAATAAGATTATCTATATATAAAAAATTTATAAAATTATAATAAAAAGCCTATATCAATTCAGATATAGGCTTTTATTTATAATTCTTATATTCCAATTATTATCATAAAACCTTAAAATACTTATATATCAAGATTTGTTACATCCTTAGCATGAGCATGTATATATTCTTTTCTTGGTTCAACCTTATCACCCATAAATGTTACAAAAACTTCATCAGCGGCAATTGCATCTTCAACACTTACCCTTTTAATCATTCTTGTTTCTGGATTCATTGTAGTTTGCCATAGTTGTTCAGGATTCATTTCACCTAATCCTTTATATCTTTGAATATTTACACTTGAATCTTCTTTACTCCATCCAGTTTCTTTAAAAACACTTTCGAGTTCCTTTTCATCAAAAGCATACCTCTCTTCTTTACCCTTTTGTATCTTAAATAAAGGAGGCATCGCTAAATATACATGACCTTCTTCAACTAATGGTCTCATATATCTATAGAAAAATGTTAATAATAACATTCTAATATGAGCACCATCTACATCAGCATCAGCCATAATAATGATTTTGTTATATCTTAATTTACTTGTATCAAAATCATCTCCAATACCAGCACCAAGAGCTATAATAACGGGTAAAAGTTTTTCATTATCAAATACTTTATCCACTCTAGACTTTTCAACATTAAGCATTTTACCCCAAAGCGGAAGTATAGCTTGAATTCTTCTTTCTCTTCCCTGTTTTGCAGAACCACCAGCAGAGTCTCCTTCGACAATAAATATCTCTGTCAATGAAGCATCCTTTTCTGAACAATCTGCAAGCTTTCCAGGAAGTGTACTAGTCTCCAATGCGCTCTTTCTTCTAGTTAAATCTCTTGCCTTTCTAGCAGCTTCTCTAGCTCTTGCAGCAGTAAGAGCTTTTTCTAAAATGATTTTTGCTATACTAGGATTTTCCTCCATAAAGATAGTAAGTTTTTCAGTAACTATACTCTCAACAAATCCTCTTATATCACTGTTTCCGAGCTTTGTCTTTGTTTGACCCTCAAACTGTGGATCTAGAAGCTTTATACTAACTATTGCAGTAAGACCTTCCCTAACATCTTCTCCAACAAGATTCTTATCATTTTCCTTTAAAAAGTTAAATTTCCTTGCATAATCATTATAAACTTTAGTAATAGCTGTTCTAAAACCTGTAAGGTGAGTTCCACCTTCTGAAGTTGCAATATTATTAGCATAACTAAATACAGTTTCAGTATATCCAGTATTGTATTGTAATGCTATTTCAGCAATATTCGAATCTTTTTTCCCATAAATATAAATAACATTATCATGTACTACATCTTTATGCTTATTTAAATACTCAACAAAAGAAGCAATTCCACCCTCATAATGTAGATCTTTTACTATCTTTTCTTCAGTTCTTTCATCAATAAGCCTTATTCTAACTCCGCCATTCAAAAATGCCATTTCTCGATATCTAGTAACCATAGTATCAAAGTCAAAATCTATTACATCAAAAATTTCAGGATCTGGCTTGAATGTAGTAGTAGTCCCGTGTTCATCTGTATCACCAATTATTTCAACTGGTGTAACAGGTGTACCTCTAGAATATTTCTGTCTATAAATATGTCCATCTCTACAAACTTTTACTTCCATTGTTTCTGATAAAGCATTTACAACTGAAGCTCCAACACCATGCAGACCTCCAGAAACACTGTATGCTCCACTTCCAAATTTACCACCAGCATGTAATATTGTATGAACAACTTCAAGTGTAGGAATTCCCATTTTAGGATGGATTCCAACAGGTATACCACTTCCATTATCAATAACAGTTACTGACTTATCTTTATGGACTATAATTTCTATTTTATCACATCTATCAGCCAAAGCCTCATCAATACTATTTGCAACTATCTCATATATTAAGTGGTGTAATCCTTTAGTAGAAGTACTTCCAATATACATACCTGGTCTTTTTCTTACAGCTTCCAAGCCTTCAAGAACTTGAATTTGACTCTCGTCATATGAAGAATCAATATGTGTATTATCACTCATAATATTATGTTTACTTCCTTTCAAAAATCATTTATTATTAGTAAAATATTAGGAAAAATCACAAAATTATATGTAGAATATTAAATAAATACTCTTATAAATTAGCAATTTCACTTATATATTGTGATCTCTTTTTAAGAGTAACAGATGATATAGGCGATAAATAAATTATGCTTTTTTTATCTACTTCTGTAATTACATAAGATTTTGGAAGATCATCAGATATACTTCTAATAAAGCCTTCTTCTTCAGCAATCTTTAAAAATTCTTTTGTATCTTTTGATATAGTTGTCGTATCTATATCCATAATAGCTATTACATCCTTTACTGGAATAACAATATCTCCACCAATATGCAAAAACATTTAATATGTCCTCCCATTAACTTCTACTTGTAATTTTACATTATTAACATACTTAATGCAAATGTTCATTTTCAAAACAATTTATTACAGAACCACTTTCAATTAAAAAGTATCTTGCAGAATTATTTAAAATATTTTTAAATTTAGAATCATTAGTACAGGTAATAAATGTTTGAACATATTTTATACTTTCCATCAAATATTTTTGCCTATTTTCATCTAATTCAGACATAACATCATCCAAAAGTAAAATTGGATATTGACCAGTTTCTTTATTTATAAGTTCAATTTCTGCAATCTTTATTGATAAAACAGAGGATCTCTGTTGTCCTTGAGACCCATATAACTTAAGACTTTTATTATTTATTAAAATATCGTAATCATCTCTATGTGGACCTATTGAGGTATAACCTAGAGAAATATCTCTATTTAAGCTCTTCTCTAATAACTTTAAATATATATTCATAATTTCAGTTTTATTATCTGAATTTTGATAATTAAAGTTACATTCATAATTAAATGTTATTATTTCACTATTATTTGATATATATTTATGTTGATTTTGCGCAAATTCAGAAAGAGCCTCTGAAAATTTTCTTCGTTCTATTATAATGTTTGCAGCTACCTCTGCTAATTTGTAATTCCAAATGTCAATTGTATCAACTAATTCACTTTTTGAATACAAATTCTTTAATAGTATGTTTCGCTGCTTTAATATTTTTGATAGTGACTGAAGATTATAAAAATAAGTAGGCTTTATTTGACTCAAAGTTATATCTACAAATCTTCTCCTTTCACCTGGTCCCTGTTTTATTATAGATAAATCTTCAGGTGAAAAAAGTACGGCATATAAATTTCCCATTAATGAACCAATTTTCTTTATTGGTATTTCATTAATTTTAATTTGTCTTTTTTGATTGTTTAAATACTTTATGTTAATATTTCTTTCTAATCCATTATTAAATACTTGAGTATTTATATTAAAATAGTCAGAATTAAACATTACTAATTCATTATCTTTTGAGGTTCTGTGAGATCTTCCAGAAGCACATAAATAAATGGCTTCAAGAATATTAGTTTTCCCTTGGCCATTATTTCCATAAATAATATTAAATCTATCAGAAAAATCAATTTTTGTATCTCTATGATTTCTAAAATTATCTAAAAATAAACTTTTTACAATCAATTTGATACCTCATATTTTACTTTGCGATGACTTCAAATTTTTTATTTTCAAACTCAACTATATCGCCGTTTCTTAATTTTTTCCCTCTCTGTACCTCAACATTACCATTTACCTTTACAAGTCCATCTAAAATAAAACTTTTTGCTATCACACCATTATCACATACTCCAGACCATTTTAAAAATTGATCTAGCTTAATATATTCGGTAGTTATTTCAACTTGTTCCATAATTCCTCCATAATAAATGAATATATTATATTCTTACTGCTTGAACTAGATAAGCAAAAGCATCGCTATTCTCAATTACAGGTCTGAATGTACAAGGAGCATTCGTAGTTATAAAATATATTGCTGATCTTTCATCGTCAATAGCTTTTAATGCATCAATCAAATATGTTGGATTATATCCTATTTCTAAAGAATTACCAACCATTTCACAATTTATTTCTTCTCTTACATTTCCCAATTCTGCATTTGAAGTAATAACAATTTTATCATTGTTAATAAATAATTTTACAGGACTATTTTTATCATTCATAGAAATTAAAGAAGCTCTTTCTAAACTAGATTGAAATTCCTTGTTGTTAATGATAACTTTAGTCTCAAATTCTTTATTTAATAAACTATTATAATTTAAAAATTTTCCTTCAATTAGTCTAGATACAATTCTCCATGATTTTGCATCAAATACTATTTGATTATTAGAATTATAAACAAGTACTTCCTCATCTGTTGATTGAAGAATTTTAGATATTTCATTTAAAATTTTTCCTGGAACAATAACTGAAAAATCAGATAAATCTGTATCTATTAATTTTTTTCTTAAAGCTAGTCTATAACCATCAATAGAAACAAAAACCAACTCGTTATTTTTAACTTCTATAAGTGTTCCAGTTAATACAGGTCTATTTTCATCAGAACCAACAGCAAAAACAGTTTGCCTAATCATATCCTTTAAGTCAGATTGAGTCAAACTTAAAATATTTTCCTTTTCAACTACAGGTAAACTTGGATAACCAGAAGGATTTATTCCTTTAATTTCAAAGTGTGAATTTTCGCATTCAACAATAACAAGATTATCTTCATTCACTTCTATTAATACTTCTGAATCAGGTAATCTTCTGACAATATCACCAAACATTTTAGAATTTATAACTATAGAACCTGTATTTCTAATATCAGCTTCTACAAAACATTCAATACCAATTTCTAAATCATTTCCAGTCAATTTAAATTTGTCATCAACATTTAATAGTATACCTTCAAGTATAGGTAATGTTGTTTTAGTTGATACTGCTTTTTGAACTATATTTATTCCATTTAGTAAGTTTTCTTTTGAGCAAATTATTTTCACGGTAACCTCCGTTTTTTATATATTATAAAAATATAAATTTAGTAAAAATAGTAGTAAGTGTTGTTAAAACTGTGTATAACTCTTAAGATCTAGTGATATAAATGGATCAAGGCTGTTTATAACATGTTGAATAGTTGTAACAATTTATTAACATTAAATTAGATTAAATATTAAATCAAAGTTATTCACAAAATATAATCACCAAATCAACAGAAACTGTGTATAAAATTATAAAATTTTAAAAGTTATCAACCTATTATATTTTTTTTAATATCTTCAATAGTTCTTCTGAGTTCCGCACTGCTTTCAGCATCACTTTTAATTTTTTCACAAGCGTGCATTACTGTTGTGTGATCTCTTCCTCCAAAGTCATCTCCTATTTTAGGAAGAGACATATCTGTCATTTCACGGCATAGGTACATTGCTATCTGCCTTGGGATTGAAACATCTCTAGATCTTTTCTTAGATTTAAGTTCATCAGTTTTTAAATGAAAGTACCTAGAAACTGCTTCTTGTATTGTTTTTGAATTAATAACAACAGTTTTGCTATTGTTAAACATATCTTTAAGTGCTTCAATAGCCATGTCTACGTCAATTTTATGTTCGGTTAATGTTGAATAAGCAATTACTCTATTTAGTGCGCCTTCTAATTCACGAATATTTGAAGCAACTTTATCAGCTATATAAACCATAACATCATCTGGAACATCTAGCTTTTCAAGTTGAGCTTTTTTTCTTAAAATTGCAATTCTAGTTTCTAGATCGGGTGGAGCTATATCGGCAATAAGACCCCATTCAAATCTAGATCTAAGTCGGTCCTCTAGAGTATTGATATCTTTTGGAGGTTTATCGCTAGATACGATAATTTGTTTATTTGCTTCATATAAAGCATTAAATGTATGGAAAAATTCTTCTTGTGTTCTTTCTTTTCCAGCAATAAATTGAATATCATCTATAAGTAAAACATCTATATTTCTGTATTTATATCTGAATTCTTCATTCTTATCATCTTTAATAGCATTAATTAATTCGTTAGTAAATTTTTCAGATGAAACATATAAAACTTTTAAAGATGGATTTTGACTTAAAACAAAATGACCTATTGCATGCATAAGGTGAGTTTTACCAAGCCCAACTCCTCCATATAAAAATAAAGGGTTATAGGCTTTAGCAGGTGCTTCGGCAACTGCTAATGAAGCTGCATGGGCGAATCTATTACCATTTCCAATTACAAATGTATCGAAAGTATATTTTGGGTTTAAACCCAAACTTGAAGTATCTTCTGAATATTCTTGAGCTGCAGGCTTTGTTTGAGTTTGTGAAGGTATGATAAAATAAATATTATAATCCTTGTGAGTTATTTGTTTAAGAGAATTTTTAATTAAATAAGAATATCTAGATTCAAGAATTCCCTTCTGAAAATCAGCAGGAACTCCCAAAGTTATTGTATTGGAGTCAATAGAAATTGGTTCTATTGTTAATATCCAAGTATTATAACTTATGTCTGTCATTTCATCCTTAAGTAATTCTAGAGTTTTATTCCATATATCATTTAACTGCAAGCTCAT